>NZ_QHHV01000224.1:0-10426 GCF_003947245.1 Actinoplanes sp. ATCC 53533
CGGCTCGCCTCGTCCTCGACGTATTGGAAGCCCAGCACATTACCCATGGGCGATTCGGGAACGGCAACCGCGAGATCGACCGGTGGTCGACGGACCTCGGTGGGCAGGGTATCGAACAGCTCGAGTTCGGCGGCGACCTCCGGCCACATGGCGAGCATCAGGTTGAGCCGGTGCGCCATCACGGCTACCGCAATGGCGAACTCCAGCCGCCACACGTTGCGGTCCAGGTCGCTGGGCGCGACCTTGGTGCCCTGGACCAGTTCGGAGCCGGTCAGGTCGGTGAGCCAGCTTCGGACGTCGGCTTCCCGGACGTCCTCGTCCGTATCGGAGAGCAGGCGTTCGGTCAGGTCCGCCAGGCCTCGTGCGACGCCATCCTCGGCGATATCCGTCGGTGCGTCGATGAAGGCATTGAACTGCTGCCGGAGTGCCTGGTAAAGGGGGTCGTCGTCCCACCCGGCGTCCTTGCTGCCGGAGAGTCCGGCCCAGTCCTGCGCCAGGCCATCGAACAGCGACCACGCGGTGAAGTAGTCGGGGTCGAGCCAGCTCAGCACCGGCTGCCCGGGGCGTACCCGGTCGCGGTGCAACAGCTGGTAGATGACGTCCGCTGCGGTACGGGCGTTGTTGAGCGCCAGCGTGAACCGGCGGATCTGCCGGGATCGCACTTGGGCCCGGCCTGCCGCGCGGAGCCGGTCGCTGACCCGGGTGCCGATCTCGTCGATCCATGCCTCGTCGCTGGGCCCGAGTAGCACCTGCGAGTTGGCGAACATGGAGTCAAGGTTGGCCTGCACCTGGTCAGCCTCATCGACGAGGATCAGATCGCTGCGGCGCCAGGCGGCTTCGAGGTAGCGCAGCTGGCCGTCGCTGAGCGGAGCCGGCACCCGGGTGTGGACCAGACTCCAAGGGGTCGCGATCCAGACGTTTGCGGTAACCAGCCGCCTGGCCGCTTCGTGTCGTTGGCAACGGTGCCACAGTGGGCAGGTCCGGCGTGTCCCGCTGCGCCACCCGTCTACCGGCTCGTCGCCATCGGCCGTGATCAAATCCTGGCAAGGGGCTGCGCGGACCGCCAACGGGGTGGCAGTGTCCCGGACGCCGTCCAGCCCGCAAGCGGTGCTCACCAGGTCGAAGCCGTACGGGGACCGGGGTAGCAGGCGTCCGGGAGCCGGCGGCTGCAACCGGTGCAGCCGTTCCGCGTGCCGGGTCCGGTTCTGTCCCATGATCGGGGCAGCCGTCACTCCCTCGTACGCGGACAGCTCATGCGCTGCCCGCAACGCTGCCGAGTTGTCTCCCACCACGATGGTGACCTGGTGGCCGTGACAAGCCATCCACACAGAAAGGATCATGACGAGGGTAGTTTTGCCGACGCTGACCATGCCGACCAGGTGCAACATCCGGTCGATACGCAGTGAGGTCGCCACGCCGAAGGTGTCATCGCCTTGGCGGACCTGGACGATGATGTCCTGCAGGCGCTCGGCCCACCTACTGTCGGGACGGCCGGCGCGCGCGTCCGCTTCCTCCATCCAACGGGCCGTTTCCACGAGAGCGGACCACTCGACCTCGACCGCTTCCCGAGCCCGCACGGTTCCGTCATGTCGCACCGGCGGTAGTGAGGGCGGCAAGTCCTCCGGGATATCGATGCCGACGCCACGCGCCGTCGACGCCATCCGATAGCGGCCGGGATCGGCGTATCGGGCCTGCGCTGCGGCAAACGGCAGCGGAGCGGTGAGCAGTTCCTCATACCAATCCCACCGTTGTAGAGCAATGCGGCACTCCCGACGGACCGGGCGGCCCAGTTCGTCGAGACGAAAACCGCGGACTTCCTCGGACACATCGAGGTACGCACGCAGTTCGCGCTCCCATCCGTATGATCGTCGGCTGGGCCAGAGGATCGTGCGCGCGTTCGCCAGCCGCACGCCCGCGTCGGTGGGGACGTCCTCTACGGCATCCCACAGCGCCCGGTAGCCGTCGAGCAACGCGGGCACCCCGGCCGCCGCCTGGCCCTCCGCTACTCCTGCCAGCAAGTAGAGGCACAGCTCCGTGCGCATCAACGCCGCCGCGGACGGCTGCCCGTCGGCCGGCGTGTAGCTGCCTTCCAACGCCCTGCGGAAGCGGTTCTCGACCGACCTGATCTGCCTCACGACTCGTTCTCCACCCGTCGGCGCACCGCTTCCACGAACTGCTTCTCCGACACAGCAACCACCCGCTGCCCGGGTCGCACTGCCGGGCAGGCCCGGCGGAGTCGCTCGATGTATCGCTGCTGAGCCCGCACCTGCTCCTGCCCGACGACGACGTAAGCGCGATCCGCGTGAGCCGGCACCGAGAACATCCGGGCGCGAAGGGCTCGCCCCAACCGAGTGGGATTCCGCCACGCCTTGACATCTGCGACCCACGGCCGTTCGGCGAACACCGACAGGTCGCACGCGTCGAAGTCCGGCCACAACTCCACCGCTACGCCCATGTCCGCCACCACCTGGGCAATCCTGAGCTCCGCCCTCCCCGGAGCGGTGATGAATGTCCGTAGCTCCCGCCGCAGCCACCGCACACCCTCCGCGGCCGGATGTATTGGGCCTGCCGTCCCGGGAGCGGAACACGAGTCGTCCTCGCAGGTCCAGGTTCGGTCGTCATCCAGTGGGAGAAGCAACCCGCGGCATCCGCCGCAGGTGCGAACCACGCCGTCCGCGGCTGCCTCCGGCGGCGCCTCGGGGTATGCCTGCCGCACCTGGTCGGCGACCAGCGCCAGCTCCGGGTCAGCCAGGCGGGTGTCCAACTCCAGCGCGGTGAGCACCGGATACTCCACCAACAATCGCCGGAAGGCCACGTAGGAGGCCGGAGCCTGCGCGGCCTGCGTCCGGTCCATGACGGCCCGGATCAGCGCGTTCTCCCGCATCTCGCCCTCTACATCACCACGGAGGCTGCCGAGTTCCTCGCAGATCGCTGTCGGACGCCCGTAGGCCAGGAGTGACTCCTCCGGGTCGACGTCAGCGTCCGGCAGGTCGATCGGCCACTCTGCAAATGGAGTACCGGCCCATGACAGCAGCTCTACGACGCTCGCCGGAGATTCAGTCTCTTGGTGCCAGGCCAGCAGGGTGAGCCGGTCCAACGCGAGTTGGAGATTCGCCGGGTAAGGCAGCCGGAACGCTGACCTGTCGGCAGTCTGCTGCGCGTATCCCAGGATTCCGCTGGCGAGCTGAGCCAGCACGATCTGCGGGTCCGGAACCCAAACCGGAGCGGTGGACGGACGAGACATACAAGAACCTTCTAGTGAGGAGGGACCGAGGCCAAGTCATGTACGTCAATCCGACTCGACGACAGGCGGGTTTGAGAAGTCCTCGGTGGGCTGACATAGGTGGCTCGGGAGCGCAGCGACGCGCCGAGCAGCGTGGTTCCACTGCGCCGTCAATAGAAGCAGCGTCCGTGAACTATGTCAACAAGAAAAATCGGCCCGAGTTATGTACACTGCTCTCGTGCAGCAGAGAGCGAGAGTCACCGCAGCCGACATCGCCCGCTTGGCCGGTGTGGGGCGGGCCGCGGTCAGCAACTGGCGTAAGCGCTACGACTCGTTCCCGACACCCGTCGGCGGCACTGCGGCAAGCCCGCAGTTCGACCTCGACGAGATCGAGAAGTGGCTTGCCGAGCAGGGAAAGCTCACCGCTGTCGCGGCTGAGGACCGGCTCTGGCGCAGCCTGCTCGCCGCGGCCGGCGACCCGTCAGAGGCGCTCGCCGTCGCTGGCGACCACCTGCGTGGTGTGCGGACTCTGCCGTTCGAGAACCTGCGGCCGGACCTCGACTCGCTCGCCGCCCACCACGGTCACCGCACGGTCTTCGCGCAACTGTGGCAGCGTTTCGCCGACCTGCCCGGCCAGCGTGCTGTCACCACACCAGACACCCTCGCCCGCCTCATGGTCGTTCTGGCTGGCGTGCGCGACCGCACGGTGCTCGACCCGGCCTGCGGTACGGGCCGGCTGCTCCGCGCCGCCGCCGATCGAGGCGCCTCTGACGTATACGGCCAGGACAACGACCCTGCCGCCACCCGCCTCGCCGAACTCTGGCTCACCATCCACGACCTGCCCGGCGACATCCACACGGGCGACTCTCTGCGCCATGACGGATTCCCCGGCCGTACCTTCGACACCGTCGTGGCAAACCTGCCATTCGGGTTGACCAACTGGGGTCACGAGGAGCTCGGCTACGACCGCCGCTGGGAGTTCGGCGTCCCTCCGCGTACCGAACCGGAGCTGGCATGGGTGCAGCACGCTCTCGCCCACCTCGCACCCGGCGGGCGCGCCGTGTTGCTGATGCCGCCATCGGCGGCGAACCGGCGCGCGGGCCGCCGCATCCGTGCCGAGCTACTACGCCGCGGCGCGATCCAGGCGATCATCGCGCTTCCCGCAGGCGCGGCGGCGCCACATGCGATCGGTCTCCACCTGTGGATCCTGCGTCGGGAGGCCGGCCCGTCCGCACCCGAGGTGCTGCTCATCGACGCCACGACGATCGATGCCGACGACGGCGTCGCGGAGATCGTCAAGGCAGTCGAGACTGGTACCGGCCTGGCCCATGCCGTGCCGGTGATCGACCTGCTCGATGAGGAAGTCGACATCACTCCGGGCCGGCGAGAGCCAGCCAATGCTTCGGGATTGGACAGCGCGATCGTCGTCCGAGAGAGCCAAGAGCGCCTGATGGGCCTGGTCGGCTCGATTCAAGACCTGATGCCGAACCTCGACGTGCCGGTCGAGCCGACTGGTCCGCTACCGGCTGTCACAATGGGCGACCTGATCCGCTCCGGCCGCCTCCAGTTGCTCGGACCCGTCCGGGCGGCCTCGACAGACACTGACCCGATCCCGGACTGCCCTGTCCTGACCAGCGACGACGTTCTACAGGGGCGACCCGCGTCTGGCCGGGCCGACCTCCGACCCACGCCGGCCATCCCGTTACGGCCCGGCGACGTCGTCGTGCCAATGCTCGCCCCACACCTGACTGCCCGGGTCATCGGCGATGAAATCGCTCTGCTTGGCCGAGGGCTACACCTACTCCGATGCGACCCGGAGGAACTGGATCCCTGGTTCCTCGCCGGGCAGCTACGCACCTCCGCGAACGAGCGTCAGGCAGGCGGCTCGTCGGCCACGCTGCGGTTCGACGTGCGCCGCGCCCAGGTCCCTAGGATCCCGCTTGAGGAGCAGGCCCGCCATGGTGGCCTGTTCCGTCGGCTGCAAGGGGTCGATGACGCGATCCGGGCCGCGGCCGCTCTCAGCGGAGCGCTGACCCGGCAGGCGGCCGACGGCCTCGCGGCAGGGATGATCCGCGCGGAAACCGAGAAGCTTTGACCATTTGTGCGACGAGTGTCGCGATCAAATCACGTAGGGTGCTCGCACGGCATCGCGCAGCACACGCTACAAAGGGGGATCGATGCCCGCAATGACAACGGCGGCACCGGCTGACGGCAACCTTGTCTCGGTACGGGGCCAACGCTGGGTAGTCGGCAAGGTGGACGCGGCCGGGCGTAGCACGTTGGTCAGCCTGCAAAGCGTCGAGGACGGTCGGTACGGCGACACCCTCGAAGTGATCTGGGAGGTGGAGCCGGGCGCCCAAGTGCTGCCCACCGGCGCTCTCCCACCGGTCGTCGCAGGCAAGTTCGACCCGCCGCAGCGACTTGCCGCCTTCCTCGACGCGGTCCGCTGGTCCGCGGTCACCTCGGCGGACGTGAAGACGTTGCAGGCACCGTTCCGGTCCGGCGTGGCTATCGAGGACTATCAGCTGGAACCAGTGGCTCGTGCGGTCGACGCGCCCCGCGTCAACCTGCTGCTCGCCGACGACGTCGGCCTCGGCAAGACAATCGAGGCCGGACTGGTCGCCCAGGAGCTGCTGCTGCGGCACCGCGCCCGGCGCATCATGATCATCTGCCCGGCCGGCCTGACCATCAAATGGCGCGACGAGATGGCCGAGAAGTTCGGCCTCGACTTCACCATCGTCGACGCGGAGCGGGCCGCCTCGGTGCGCCGTACGCACGGTTCGGCTGCCAACCCGTTCCAGGTCTTTCCCCTGACCATCGTCAGCCTGCCGTGGCTGCGTGGGCCGAAGGCTCAGCGACTCCTCGACGAGGTGCTGCCAGCCGACGGCCCGGCCCACCCCCGCACCTTCGACATGCTGATCCTCGATGAGGCCCATCACGTCGCACCGGCCGCACCCAAGCAGGTCTACGCGGTCGACTCGCAGCAGACCAAACTGATCCGTCGGATCGCCCCGCACTTCACGAACCGGCTCTTCCTGTCGGCGACCCCGCACAACGGCTATCCGGAATCGTTTCGCGCGCTCCTGGAATTGATCGACGACCAGCGGTTCCTGCGCAGCGCCGAGCCGGACCCGGCCGCGGTCAAGGAAACCGTGGTGCGCCGGCTCAAGCGACACATCGTCGACGCCGACGGCAGCGCCCGTTTCGTCGAGCGGAAGGCGACCGCCATCCCGGTCGCGTATCCCCCGGAGGAACGCGAGATCCACGCGCTTCTCACCCGCTTCTCTGAGTCGCGCCGCAAGCGTCTCAAAACTCAGCGGGGCCGCAAGGCCACCGACCTGGTCACGCTCCTGCTGAAGAAGCGGCTGTTCTCCAGCCCGGCAGCCTTCGCCCACACCGTCGACGTATACCTCGGCACGCTGACGTCCCGGAAAGGAACGAGCCCGCCGGCCACCATCGACGACGACGTCCCGGAGTGGATGGACGACTTTCTCGACGACGTCGCGACCTACGACGACGAACAGCTCGCCGAGGCTGAGGACGACGCGCTGAACCGGATGGCCCCGATGCAGCCGGACCCTGTCGAGGACGAGGAATCCCTGCTCAAGCGAATGCTGGAGTGGGCCGAAGCGCAGGAGGCCCGGCCCGACGCGAAGGCCCACGAGCTGATCACCTACCTGAAGGCGGTCTGCCGACCTGACGGCCGGAACTGGACCAACGAGCGGGTCGTGGTCTTCACCGAATACCGCGACACCCAGATCTGGCTCGACAACCTGCTGCGCCAGGAAGGGCTCGGCACCCCGAGAGTCGCGCTGCTGCACGGCGGCACCCCACCTGACGACCGGGAGCAGCTCCGGCTGGCGTTCCAAGCCGATCCCACCGTGCAGCCGGTGCGCATCCTGCTCGCCACGGACGCGGCCAGCGAGGGCATCGACCTGCAGAACCACTGCCATCGGCTGGTCAACTACGACATCCCGTTCAACCCCAACAAGCTCGAGCAGCGCATCGGCCGGGTTGACCGCTACGGGCAGAAGGTCGCACCCGACATCCGGCACTTCGTCGGCACCGGCTTCGGCCACGCTGTCGACGCGTTCGAGGCGGACCTGGAGTTCCTATCCCGGGTCGCCACCAAGGTCGCCCAGGTAGAGGCCGACCTCGGCTCGGTCAACGCGGTCATCTCCGACGTGGTGCAGCGCCAGATGACCGGCGAGCGCGTAGACATCGACTTCGACAAGATCGGCAAGAAGGCGGCCGCCGACCAACTGCCGTCCGAGACCAACCTACGAGACCAGATCCGCCGGCTCCGCGCCGACCTCGACAAGACCGTCGACGAACTCGGCATCACCCCGGGGGCGGTGAAACGCGTCGTCGACACCGCCCTGGAACTGGCCCGCCAGCAGAAGCTGCGCCCGCACACCGACGACAAGCACCTGGGTGACGGCCTGTTCATGGTGCCGCCGCTGACCGGTTCGTGGCAGCGCGCCACCGTCGGCCTCACCGCCAAGCTGCACAAGAAAGACGAGCCGCCGCGGCAACTGCCGATCACGTTCGACGCCCGTCTGGTCAAGGACCGCGACGAGATCGTGCTTGCCCACCTCAACCACCCGCTGGTGGCCATGTCGACCCGGCTGCTGAGAGCCGCCGTCTCTAATCCCGATCTGGGCCTGCATCGGATCGCCGCCGTGGTCAGCGACGATCCCGCGCTGGAGGAAGTGCTGGTCGGCGCCTACTCGCGGTTCGTCCTGGTCGGCGTCGATGGTGTACGCCTGCATGAGGAGGTCCTCTATGCCGGTGGCTGGGGACCCGCACAGGGTCGGTTCCGCCGTCTGGAGAACCTCACCACGCTGGGCGGCATCCTCGACAGGGCCCTCACCCACGGCACCGCGGCCACCGAGATCGTCCAGGCCCGGCTCGCCGAACGCTGGCCCCGCGTCGCCGACGGCCTCAACGCCGCCATCACCTGGCGCACGTCGATCCGCGAGGAGGCGCTCTCCCGCAAGCTCGACCAGCGCCAACACGCCGAAAAGGACCGGATCAACCACAACTTCGACCGGTTCGAGGCGAGCCTGCGTCAGGCTATCGCCGACGACGACCCGGAGCGGGAGTTCGCTCTGTTCAGCCGCGCCGAGGCGAGTAAGAGCAAGGAAGAGCTGGCCCAGTACCGCCGGGACCGGCACCGACGGGAGGAACGCTTGACCAGCCTGACCGAGGAACGCCACCGCGAACTCGACGCTGTCGACGCCCGCTACCGCGAGCCGAAGGCGCACAGCTTCCCGGTGGCCGTGGTCTTCGTCGTGCCCAAGCGGGAGGCCACCCGATGAGAGGCAGCTACCGCCGGCACACTGCGGCCGCCGACTATGACCACAAGACCTGGCTCAGTCTGATCGAGGTCAGCGGCCCGTTCGCCAGCATCCCCGTACTGCGGCAGACCTGGCCCACGCTCGACCCGCTGGACAAGCCGGAACGCGAACGGCTACGCACCCACCACGCAGACTGGCTGACCGACCAGGCTGCCGGGCAGCCGGCCTGGTGCGACTACGTGCTCGGTGACCTGCTCGGCTGGGGCGACGCGCTACACCACACCGGCCTGGACGATCTCGCGGTTACCGTCGCCGACCACGACACCGTCCTCACCCCGGACTTCGTGCTGGTCCAGCCGGGCGAGGAGATCAAGCCCGACACCGTACGCATCCTCGGGATGAACTGCCCCGCTGGCAGCCGCCCGACCGCCCGGGTCAAGGACAGCACGTGGGCTGCGACACCGGCCGACCGGCTCGCCCTGATGTGCCGCCACCACGAGGTCGAGTTGGGCCTGGCCACCGACGGCCGGTTCTGGACCCTGGTATGGGCGCCCCGCGGCGGCGCCACCACCATGGCGACATTCGACACGGTCGCCTGGCCGGAGGCCGCCGAACGCGACGTGGTCCGGGCGTTCCGCTCGCTGCTGCACCGCCACCGCTTCTTCGCCGTCCCCGACGACGAGAAACTGGTCCCGCTGCTGCGCAGAAGCCTGGACAACCAAGAGGAGATCACCGAGGCGCTCGGCGTCCAGGTCCGCCAAGCGGTGGAGCTGCTGGTAGCGGCGTTCGGTCGGATCGACGTGCGGGACCGGGAGCTGGGTGGGCGCGGCCTGCAGGACGTCGACGCGCACGAGGTCTACCGCGGCGCGGTCTCGGTGATGATGAGGATCGTATTCTTGCTCTTCGCCGAGGAGCGCCGACTCCTACCGGCCGACAATGAGCTGTACGCAACTGCCTACTCAGCCGGACGGCTCTGCGCCGAGTTGGAGCAACGGGTCACCGAGGGCAGCGAGGAGGACCTGGAGCACAGCACTGCCGCCTGGCAGCGCCTGATTGCCTTGTTCAACGCGGTGTTCCACGGTGTCGACCACTCGCGGCTGACCATGCACGGCCACGACGGGTCGCTCTTCGACCCACAGGGAATGCCATGGCTTCCACTCAATGTGGACGATCGCACCGTGCTGCACATGCTGCGCGCCGTGCAGTTCGTCCAGATCGGACGCGGTGCTAAGACCTCGGAACGCCGCACCGTCAGCTTCCGCACTCTGGACGTCGAGCAGATCGGTTACGTCTACGAGGGTTTGTTGTCGTTCGAAGGCTTCCGCGCCGAGGACGTCACCGTCGGCCTGATCGGCAAGGACGGTGCGGAAGATGAGGTACGTCTTACCGACCTGGAAGCCCTAGCAGCGCAGCACCGTGACGCGCCCGGCCTTGCCAAAATGGTCGCCGAGAAGTACAAGGACTCAAAAATCGGCTCGGCGGCGGCCGTAGCAAAGCGGCTTGCTCCCCTAGAAGGTATCGAGCGGGAGGAGGCTCGCAAGAAGTTGCTCGCGGTGACTGGCGGCGATTATGAACTGTCGAAGCGGCTGCTCCCCTTTCACGGTCTGATTCGCACCGACCTTCGTGATCTCCCCTTGGTGGTGCTACCCGGGGCACTCTTCATCACCGAGTCGGCGTTACGCCGCAACACCGGCACGCACTACACCCCTCGCAAGCTCGCCGAGGAGATCGTCGAGGGAGCGTTGGAGCCGCTGGTCTACGAGCCGGGGCCGCTGCAGACCGCAGACACCAAGCAGTGGAAACCCAAGTCAAGTGAGGAAATCCTTGCACTCAAAGTCGCCGACATCGCGATGGGCTCGGCAGCGTTCTTGGTCGCTGCCGCCCGGTATCTCGGTCGGTACCT
>NZ_QHHV01000225.1:0-21654 GCF_003947245.1 Actinoplanes sp. ATCC 53533
GGCGCTGGCCCTCGGCGGGGCGGTCGCCGCCGGCCCGGCCTGGCGGCCCGCGCCGCTGCCCGAGCCGGCCCGGGCGCTGCTGCGCCGGCGCCTCGACGCGCTGCCCGCGCCGGTGGCCGGCACGCTGCTGGTCGCCGCCCTCGCCACCGAGCCGACCATGACGGCCCTGGTCCGGGCCGGGCAGGAGGACGCGGACCGGGACCTGCGCGCCGCCGCGGCGGCCGGGTGGTCGAGCTGCGGGGGGAGACGATCCGTTTCGTCCCGCCGGCGCTCGCCGCGGTGCTGGCCGAGGACGCGGGTGCGACCCGGCGCGCGGGGGTGCACGACGCGCTGGCCGACGCGGCGCTCGACGAGACCGACAGCGTCCGGCACCGCGCGCTGCGCAGCGGCCGGCCCGACGCCGACGTGGCCCGCGACCTGGTCGCCGCCGCCGACCGGGCGCTGGACCGCGGCGCCGGGCGCACGGCCGCCGAGCTGTATCTGCTGGCCGCCGACCGCTGCCCGCGCAGCCTGGCGGCCGAGCGGTTCGACTGGCTGGTCGCCGCGGCCGGCACCGCGCTGACCGCCGGGGTGCCGGCGCTGGCCGGCCGGGCCGCCGAGGCGGTGCTGGCCGCCGCCGACTCCCCGGCGCGGCACCGGGTCACCGCCCGGCTCGTGCTCATCGACCTGGCCGGGCAGGCGCTGGCCGACATGGGGGAGATGTTCGCCGCCGCGCTCAACGAGGCCGGCGACGACGTCACCCTGATCGCGCCCGTGCGGCTGCGGCTGACCTGGGCCGCGATGCTGGCCGGCGACCCGGGTACGGGTGCGGACTGGGCCGTGGGCGCGGCCGCGGCGGCGCGGCAGGCCGGTGACCCGGCGACCGAGGCGATGGCGCTCAGCGCGCTGGCCCAGATCCAGCGGATCCGCGGCGAGCCGCGCTGGGCCCGGACCCTGGAGCGGTCGCTGGCCCTGCCGGCCCCGCAGGTGCCCGGCTGGCTGCACATGGGCCCGCGGTATCTCGCCGCGCGGTTCGCCATGGTCGACGACCGCCTCGACGAGGCCCGCGCCGAACTGCTCACCCTGCTGGCCGTCGCCGAGCACGACCGCACCGGGGAGGCGCTGGTCGAGGTGCTGCGCAGCCTGTCGGAGGTGGCCAGCCGGGCGGGCCGGTGCCGCGACGCCCTGCGGTACGGCCACCGGGCCGTCGCGGCCGCCCAGCAGGCCGGGCTGAGCCCCGGGCCGACCTGGTACACGGCCGCGGTCGCCGAACTCGCCGGTGGCAGCCTGGCCGCGGCCGCCGGCTACGCCCGCCGGGGGGTGCGCGCCTCCGAGCAGGAGGGCGACACCCTCTACCTGCGCCGCAACCTGCACGCCCTGGGCCAGGCCGAGCTGCGCGCCGGCGACGCCCGCGCGGGGGTCGCGGCGCTGCTGCGGCTGCGCGAGCTGGAGGCCGGCGCGACCGATCCGATGATCGTGCGCTGGCGCGGGGACCTGGCCGGCGGGCTGGCCGCCCTCGGTGAGCACGCCGAGGCCGCGCGGATCCTCACCGAGGCCCGGCAGGCGGCGGCCCCGCTGGGCGATCACCCGGGCGTGGCCGGCTACCTGGACCGGGCCACCGCGATCGTGCTCTCCGAGAGCGGTCAGGCCGACTCCGCCGTACGGCTCTCCGCGGCCGCCGCCGAGCACTTCGCCGAGTCGCACCAGCCGATCGAGCAGGCGCACGCGCTGCTCGTGCAGGGCGGCGCCGAGCGGCGGCGGCGCCGGTACGCGGCGGCCCGGTCCGCCATCGGCGCCGCGCTGGCGATCTTCCTCGCCGCCGACGCGAAGCCCTGGACCGAGCAGACCGAGCGGGCGCTGGCCCGCACCGAGGGGACCTCCGCGCCGCCGACCGACCTCGGGCTGACCTCGACGGAGGCGCGGATCGCCGGGCTGGTCCGGGACGGCGCCAGCAACCGGGAGATCGCCAACCGGCTCTACCTGAGCGTCAAGACGGTCGAGGCCACCCTCACCCGGGTCTATCGCAAGCTCGGCGTGCGCTCGCGCACCCAGCTCTCCTCCCGGCTGCCGGCGGCCGGCTCCGCACCGACAAGGGTTTTCCCTGATTCGGTGACGGTCGTCGATGCATAGCGTCACTGCACAGTCAGCCTGGTGCCTCCCGACCCCGGGACATCGCGCACAGGCCTCGCCCTGACCGGGTCGAGTAAAGGAGTACGAGCGTGCGACGTCAGAAACTCATCACAGCCTCGGTGGCCCTGGCCACCGGCGCGGCGCTGGCCATGGCGGCGACGCCCGCCACCGCGACCCCGCACCAGGCGCCCAGTCCCGGGCCCGCCCCGGCGGCCCTCGCCGCCGCCGCGGCGGACAGCGTCGTCGGCAGCGCGGGCAAGGCCGGACTGCTCCGGCGCGCGGCCGGCGACGACCTCAAACGCACCGGCGTCGTGCAGGGCACCCGGGGCCTGCAGTACGTGACGTACGCGCGCACCTTCAAGGGCCTGGCCGTGGTCGGCGGCGACGTCGTCGTCACCACGGACGCGGCCGGCACGGTCAAGGACACCGCGGTCGCCGAGACCGCCGCCATCTCGGTCGGCACCACGCCGAAGATCACCGCGGCGCGGGCGGCGGCCATCGCCAGGGCCCGGCTGGCCAAGGTGGACAGCGCCGGCGCGCCGACGCTGAAGGTGCTCGCCGGGGAGACCCCGAAGCTGGCCTACGAGGCCGTGGTCGAGGGGCGCACGGCCCAGAACAAGCCCAGCAACCTGCACATCTTCGTGGACGCGGCCACCGGCGCGATCCTCGACGAGGTCGACTACGTGCGCGAGGGCACCGGCAACGGCTACTACTACGGCAACGTCACCATCACCACCTCGGGCTCCGGCAGCTCGTACTCCATGACCGACACCACCCGGCCGGGGCTGCGCTGCGGCGGGCAGAACGGCACCGCCTACACCGGCACCGACGACGCGTGGGGCACCGGGTCGGGCACCAACCTGGAGACGGCCTGTGTCGACGCCCTGTGGGGCGCGCAGCGCGAGGTCGACATGCTCTCGTCGTGGTTCAACCGCAACGGCATCAACGGCAACGGCAACAACCCGCCGATCCGGGTCGGGCTCGCCGACGTGAACGCGTACTGGAACGGCTCGTACGTCAACTTCGGCCACAACCAGGCGAACAACCGCCAGGCCACGCCGATCGACGTGGTGGGACACGAGATGGGTCACGCCATCTTCCAGAACACCCCGGGCGGTGCCGGCAGCGGCAATGAGAACGGCGGTCTCAACGAGGCCACCGGCGACATCTTCGGCGCGCTGACCGAGGCGTACGCCAACAGCCCGCTCGACCCGCCGGACTACCAGGTCGGCGAGGAGGTCGACCTGGTCGGCCAGGGCCCGATCCGCTACATGTACAACCCGTCGATCGCCGGCGACCCGAACTGCTACTCGTCGTCGATCCCGTCGACCGAGGTGCACGCCGCGGCCGGCCCGCTGAACCACTGGTTCTACCTGACCGCCGAGGGCTCGAGCCCGACCAACGGCCAGCCCGCCAGCCCCACCTGCAACTCGACGACGGTGACCGGCCTCGGCATCCGCAAGGCCGGCGAGATCTACTACAACGCGATGCAGTCGAAGACCTCGACCTGGCGGCACGCCAACGTGCGTACCGCCACGCTGGCCGCGGCGAAGAACCTGTACGCGCCGAGCTGCGCCGAGTTCAATGTGGTCAAGGCGGCCTGGGCCGCGGTCAGCGTCCCGGCGCAGACCGGCGAGGCGACCTGCACCGGCACGCCGGCCAACGACTTCTCGGTGTCGGCGTCGCCGACCTCGGGCAGCGTCGCGGCGGGTTCCTCGGCCACCACGACGGTCGCCACCGCGACCACCGCCGGCTCGGCGCAGACCGTGGCGCTGACCGCGTCCGGCCTGCCGAGCGGGGCGACCGCCTCGTTCAGCCCGGCCTCGGTGACCTCCGGCTCGTCGTCGACCCTGACGATCGCCACCACGGCGGCGACCCCCTCGGGCAGCTACCCGGTCACCATCACCGGCACCGGCTCGGCGACCCACACCGCCACCTACACGCTGACGGTCACCGGCGGCCCCGGCGGCAGCTGCGCCGGCACCAACGGCACCGACGTGGCCATCCCGGACCTCACCACCGTCACCAGCACGATCACGATCAGCGGCTGCGCCCGCAACGCGTCGGCGACCTCGACCGTGGCGGTCAACATCCTGCACACCTTCCGCGGCGACCTGGTCATCGACCTGGTGGCCCCGGACGGCACCGCGTACCGGTTGAAGAACAGCAGCGCCACGGACAGCGCGGACAACGTGGTCGCCACGTACACCACCAACCTGTCCTCGGAGGCCGCCAACGGCGCCTGGAAGCTCCAGGTCCGGGACGCCGTCCGCAATGACATCGGCACCATCAACACCTGGACCCTGACCCTCTGAGGCACCACTGACGACTCCGAAGGCCCGCGGCGCTCACCGCGGGCCTTCGTTGTGTCCGGGAACACGGCCGGCCCGCGCGATCGTCTGACCAGGACATTGGCGACGGAGAGTGACGCGGGCTACAGGGATCCAGTGGTCGCGGTCACTTCTGCACCCGAGGTTTTACCTGGTTGATTTGTTGTGGAAGCCCTTGGTCGGGATCGTTGTTGCAGGAAGCAACGACGCTCTCATCGTCACCCATCGTGAGGAGAAAGACCATGGCCCTGACCATCAAGCTGCGCGACGTCCGCGTGAACCTGGCGAACCGTCGCACCGAGCGGGGCGCCCGGCGCCGGCTCAGCGCCGAGCTCGCGGCCTTCCAGACCCCGGCCGAGCGCGCCGAGCTCGACTTCATCCTGGGGCGGCACACCCAGGAGGAGACGCGGGAGATCCGCGAGATCCTCAACCAGCAGGACTACGAGCGGCAGCGGTCCGGCAGCGCCATCGGCGGTTATCGCGGCTGACGCTCCGCCATGCGACGGCAAACGCGACGCGACGGCCCCGGCTGGACAGCCGGGGCCGTTGTGTGTGTCAGCGTTCCTCGGGTTCGTCCCGGTGGGCGCGCAGGCTGCCGGCGTGCGCGATCGTGTCGGGGTCCTTGCGCACCTTGATCAGGCTGGCCACGGTCGTGACGACCAGCACCACCACGATGACGCCGAGCGAGACGGCCGTGCTGATCTCCGGCACCGCCGTGCTGAGGTCCTTGTGCGCCCAGTGCAGCACCAGCTTGGCGCCGATGAACGCCAGGATGATCGACAGTCCGGTGGAGAGGTAGACCAGCCGGTCCAGCAGGCCCTTCACGAGGAAGAACAGCGCCCGCAGGCCGAGCAGGGCGAACGCGTTCGCGGCGAAGACGATGAACGCCTCCTCGGTCACGCCGAACACCGCCGGAATCGAGTCGAGCGCGAACAGCAGGTCGGCGCTGCCGATCGCGATCAGCGTGATGAACAGCGGGGTGGCCGTCCGCGTACCGTCGATCTTGGTGAACATCTTGCCCCCGACGAAGTCCGGGGTGACCGGGAAGAGCCGCTTGGCGCCCCGGACCACGGCGTTGTCGGGATCGGGGTCCTCGTCGCGGTGCCGGAAGAGCTGCACGGCCGTGAAGATCAGGATCAGGCCGAAGATCAGGAACATGAACGAGAAGAGCGACAGCAGCGTCGCGCCCAGCGCGATGAAGATGACCCGCAGCACCAGCGCGATGATGATGCCGAAGGTCAGCACCTCCTGCTGATACTTCTCCGGCACCGCGAAGGTGGTCATGATGATCACGAAGACGAAGAGGTTGTCGACCGACAGGCTCTTCTCGACGATGTAGCCGGCGAAGTATTCGGTGCCGTAGTCCCAACCGGCGATCGAGCCGAAGACGACGCCGAACGCGACGGCGATGGCGATGTAGAACACCGACCAGGCGGTGGCTTCACGGAAGCCGACGGCATGCGGCCGCAGCACGCCGAGGGTCAGGTCGAGGGCGAGCAGGGCGACGATGACCGCGATGGTCAGCGTCCAGCCGAGCGCGGTGACCTCCAGCATGGGACAGGAACCTCCGGGGCGTCGGACAGCAAAGGGTGTTGCCGGAACGTACCCACAAGGTTCCCTGGTCAGACTGGGAAGATCCTGAAAGTTCGCCGAGCCGTCAGCGCTCAGGTGACCTGGAACGAGCGCTTCGACAGGCCCATCCAGAAGCCGTCGATCGGCTGCTCCGGGCGCTGCTCCGGGTCGGTGGACGCGCCCAGCGTGAGGAACATCGGCGCGAAGTGCTCGATGGTGGGGTGCGCGTACGGCATCCCGGGCGCCCGGTCGCGGAAGTCGGCGAGCTCGTCGACCGCGCCGCGGGCCAGCGCGTCGGCCGTCCAGGCGTCGAAGTCCACCGACCAGCCCGGCGCCGCCGCCTCGGGCCGGAAGTCGCGCAGGAACGGCAGCCCGTGGGTGGTGAAGCCGGAGCCGACGATCAGCACACCCTCGTCGCGCAGCGGGGCCAGCCGGCGGCCGATCTCCAGCAGCCGGCCCGGCTCCAGGGTGGGCAGGGACATCTGCAGCACCGGGATGTCGGCGTCCGGATACATGACGGTGAGCGGGACGTACGCGCCGTGGTCGAGGCCGCGGTTCGTCCGGGTGACCCGCTCGCGGTCCGGCATGAGCTTGGTGATCCGCTCGGCCAGGGCCGGCGCGCCCGGCGCGGGGTACAGCACCTCGTAGTAGTGCCGGGGGAAGCCGCCGAAGTCGTAGACCAGCGGCACCGTCTCGGTGGCACCGAGCATCAGCGGCGCCGACTCCCAGTGCGCGGACGCCATCAGGATCGCCCTGGGCCGCGGCAGGCCGGCGGCGAGCTCCTGGAGCTGGCCGACCCAGGTCGGGTCCTCGACCAGGGGCGGGGCGCCGTGGCTGATGAAGAGGGCGGGCATGGTACTCATCGGGTGCCTCCGGTTGACGCTTCAACTACCAGGCTCCACCATACGGCGATTTACTTGCGTCGTCAACCAAATCCGTCCGGCGTGCGGGTGGCTCGCCGGAATATGACGAATGCGTTAAATTCCTCGATCTCTTGGAGGGGGTAACCGCAGCTCGCGGCCTTTCCCTGGGATGTGATCCCGATCCGGCCACTCTGGACATTGCGCGGCGTGCGGGGCGCTGGCATGCTACGCGGTGTTGTCCAGGGGCCGCCCACCGTAACCGGTTGCGGCGCATCCGTCATACCTCGATCAGCAATCCGTCACCGCTGGGCGCGCGGCCCCGCGGTCGCCCGGCCGTGTCCGCGTACGAGGAGGAAGGAGACCGTCGAGTGGCGACCAGCCAGCTGCCGCTCGCCGATGACCTGTATCTCGCCGCCCACGACTCCTCCCGCGCCCGCTGCCTGCTCACCCCCACGACCCTCGGCCTCGGCCTGGGCGCCGCCCTGCTCGCCGAGCTCGTCCTGTGGCGCCGGCTGGAGGTGCGAGACAACCAGCTGACCGTGGTCGACGAGCGGCCCACCGCCGACCCGCCGACCTCGGCCGTCCTGGAGCAGCTGCTGCGCGAGAGCCACCACCGCCAGGTCCGCGACTGGATCTCCTTCCTGGCCACCGGCGTCGCCGCCGAACTCGTCGAGCGCCGCCTCGCCCGCGCCGGTCTGGTCCGGCGCGAGGAGAAGCGCGGCCTGCTCGGCGTCAAGGTCCGGTTCGTGCCCACCGACCCCGCGCTGACCGGCTGGCCCGGCACCCGCATCCGCATCGCCGCCACCCGCGGCGAGCTGCTGGACAGCCCCGATCTCGTGCTCACCGGGCTGGTGCTGGCCACCGGCCTCGATCAGCACGTGTTCGTCACGCTCGAAGCCCACGAGCGCGACCACCTGTTCGACCAGTTGCGCCGGCGGATGCCGGCCCCGCTTCAGTACCTCGTCGGCCACGCAGAGGCCGCCGTCGGCGACGCCGTGATGGCCCGCCGAGCCTGACACCCCCTGTCCCGTTGGGAGATCCCCGTGTCCAGCACGTCCACCCCCGTCAGAGAAAGCCAGCTCTCGACCGCCCTGGCCCGCGACCGCCTCGGCGTCGCGGCCGTCGTGTTCTTCGTGATGTCGGCCGCCGCGCCGCTCACCGTCGTCGCGGGCGTCGTCCCCACCGGCCTCGCGGTCACCGGCCTGACCGCCATCTCCATCGCGTTCCTCGCGGTCGCGGTGGTCCTCGCCGTCTTCTCGGTCGGCTACGTCGCGATGTCCCGGCACATCGCCAACGCCGGCGCGTTCTACGCCTACATCGCCCGGGGCATCGGCCGCCCCTTCGGGGTCGGCGGCGCGTGGGTCGCGCTGCTGGCCTACAACAGCTTCCAGTTCGCCTCGTACGGCGGCTTCGGCGCGATCGCGGCCCCGCTGTTCGCCGACTGGTTCGGTGTCGACCTGCCGTGGTGGGGCTTCGCGCTGGCGGGCTGGGCGCTGGTGGCCGTCCTCGGCGTCCGGGACGTCGCGGTCAACGGCAAGGTGCTGGGCACCCTGCTGGTCGCCGAGATCGTGCTCGTGGTCGTCTTCAGCTTCGCCGACCTGCTGACCCCGGACTTCGCGGCCTCGTCCGCGCCGCTCAACCCGTCCAGCCTGGTCGGTGCGGGGGCGGGCGCGCTGCTGGTCATGGCCGTCACCGGCTTCGTCGGCTTCGAACAGTCCGTGGTGTTCAGCGAGGAATCGCGCGACCCGCGCCGGACGGTGCCCCGGGCCACGTACATCGCGGTCGCGCTCATCGCCGTGCTGTACGCGTTCTCCGCCTGGGCGATGATCTCCGCCGCCGGCGGCAAGGCGGTCGAGCGGGCCGGCGCCGAGGGCCCCGAGCTGTTCTTCAACCTCGCCTCCGACCAGCTCGGCGGCGCCGCCCTGCACCTGGGCCACGCCCTGTTCCTGACGTCGCTGATCGCGGCGATGATCTCGTTCCACAACATCATCGCCCGGTACACCTTCTCGCTCGGCCGTGAGGGCGTGCTGCCGCGGGCCTTCGGCCGCACGGTGCCCGCGACCGGGGCGCCGAAGAACGGCTCGCTGGCCCAGTCCGTGCTCGGCCTGGTCGTCATCCTGGTGTACGCGCTGGCCGGCTGGGACCCGCTGGTGCAGCTCTTCTTCTGGGGCGGCACCCTGGGCGGCATCGGCGTGCTGCTGCTGATCACCGTCACCTCCGCCGCGGTGATCGGCTACTTCGCCCGCAACCCCTCGGGCGAGGACGCCTGGCACCGCATCGGCGCCCCGGTGCTCGGCACGGTCCTGCTGCTGGTGGTGACATACCTGGCGCTGACGAACATCGCCATCCTGTTCGGTGTCGAGCCCGGCTCCACCCCGACCTGGGCCGTCCCGCTGGCGTACGCGGTGCTCACCCTGGCCGGCGTCGGCTGGGCGCTGATCCTGCGCCGGAGCCGCCCCCTGGTCTACAACGGCATCGGCATGGGCGCGCGCAGCGCCGGCGCCGGCCTCTCCTTCCGCGACGTCACCTCGGAGGCCCACAAGTGACCCCGGTCATCCGCCCCGCCACCGAGGCCGAGCTGCCCGTGGCCGGCGCGCTCATCGCCCTGTCCTTCGACCACCTGGAGCAGAACCGTTCCCTGGTCCCGGATCCGGCGGCGAGGCTGCGGGTGATGGGCGACTTCTTCACGCTGCTCACCGAGCACGCGCCGCTCTGCGGCAAGGTCGAGGTGATCGACGCCCCGACCGGCGGCCTGGCCGCGACCGCGGTGTGGTTCGACCGTACGCACGAGATGCCGGAGATCCCGCACTACGAGGAACGCCTCGCCGCACTGGCGGGGGAGTGGCTGCCGCACTTCCAGGCCCTGGACGAGCTGTTCGACAAGCACCACCCGGTGGACCCGCACTGGCACCTGGCCTTCCTCGCGGTCCACCCGGACCACCAGGGCCGGGGCCTCGGCGGTGCGCTGATGGACAGCACCCACCAGGACCTGGCCGGCACGCCGGCCTACCTGGAGGCGACCAACGAGGACAACATCCGGCTCTACCGCCGGTACGGCTACTCCGACATGATCCCGTTCGACATCCGGATGCCCGACGACACGCCCTTCTACCGGATGTGGCGAGCCTGAGCCACGGCCGCGGCGGCGCTGCTCACCCTTGACCGGGCAGCGCCATCGCGTGGCCACTATGGTGCAGTCCATGCCGATCGACCGGGTGACCGCAGCCGACGTCCGTGCCGCCGTCTACCTCGCGGCCGACGCGCTGGCGCCGGCGGTGGAGCGCGACTGGCGGGTGCCGGCCGGCGACCTCGACTGGGACTGCTGGGAGACGGTCGAGCACATCGCCGACGACCTCTTCGCGTACGCGGGGCAGCTCGGCCCGCGCCGGCCCTCGGCGGCGGGTCCCGTGCCGTTCAGCTGGCAGTACCGCCGCCCCGGCGGGCCCGCGCTCAGCGTCTGGGCGGTGCCCGAGGACGGTCCGGCCGGCCTGCTGCAGGTGCTCGAGTCCGCCGGCGCCCTGCTGGCCGCGATGGTCGAGGTGACCCCGCCCACCGTTCGGTCCTACCACGTCTTCGGCGCCGCCGACCCGGAAGGCTTCGCGGCGATGGGCGTGGTGGAGACCCTCGTGCACATGCGCGACGTGGCCGCCGGCCTGGAGCTGCCCTGGGAGCCGCCGGCGGAGTTGTGCGCCCGGGTGCTGGAGCGGCTGTTCCCCGACGCCCCGGCCGGCACGGACCGCTGGCAGACCCTGCTGTGGGCGACCGGCCGCGTCGCGCTGCCGGGCCACGACCGGCTGACCTCCTGGCGCTGGCAGGGCGCCCCGCGCTAGCCGGCGGCTGTTCGTAAGTGTCGTACCCCCTGGCTATCGTCGCCGCGCACGCACCCCCGATCCAGAAAGGTGCCCGCGATGAGTGCCGACACGACCGACGCCGAATCACCGGTGGCGTGTTATCCAGGGTCCGCCGAGTATGACGAGCACCGTGCCGGCTTCCAGTTGCGGGAGCGCCATCAGCCGGCCCTCGTGGTCGCGGCGCGGGCCGCCGGCGACGTCGTGGCGGCCGTCCGGCACGCCGCGGGGTCATATCTGCCGATCGCGGTCCAGGCCACCGGGCATGGACTCGCCAACCCGCTCGCCGGTGAGGGTGTGTTGGTTTCCACGCGAAGGATGGACAGCGTCGATGTCGACCCCGGAGCCGGCACCGCATGGGTGGGCGCTGGAGCGCGGTGGCGCGACGTGATCGAGGCCGCCGCACGCTACGATCTGGCACCGCTGTCCGGGAGCATGCCCGGTGTCGGCGCTGTCTCCTACACGCTCGGCGGCGGCCTCGGGCTGATGGCTCGTCGCTACGGCTTCGCCGCGGACCATGTCACGCGCTTGGAGCTGGTCACCGTCGACGGCTCCCTGCTGACGGTTTCGGAACGCGAGGAGCCGGACCTGTTCTGGGCGCTCCGCGGCGGTGGCGGGAGCTTCGGCATCGTGACCGCGCTGGAGATGGCTCTGATGCCGGTCGCCAGGCTGGTCGGCGGCGGGCTGATGTTCGACCTGGGCGAGACGCCGGAGGTGGTCTCATCCTGGTTGCGTTGGACGGCGACAATGCCCCCGGAGATGACCTCGGCGATGACCACGCTCGAGGTTTCCCAGCGGCACATGGCCCATGTCCAGATCGCCTACCTGGGTTCGGCTGCGGAGGCGGACGAGTTGGTGGCCCCGTTGCGGGCGTTGAAACCCGCGTACGACGGTTTGCGGGAGATCCCGTACCGGCGGTCCGACACCGTCTTCAGCGAACCGGATCAGCCGCACGCGTATGTCGGCGACAACGTCTTGTTGCGGGCGATCGACGAGGAACGCCTCCGCGACACCATCGCCGCGTCGGCGCCGGGCCGGTCGGTTCGCTCCATCATTTCGGTTCGTCATCTCGGTGGGGCGCTGTCCACTCCGCCGAGGGTGCCGAACGCAGTCAGCCACCGCGAGGCTAGGTATCTGCTGTGTGTGGTGACCCCGACAACCAAGTCGAACGCGGCAAGTGCGCGGGCGCCGCAGGACGAACTGTTGGCCAGCTGGTCCGGCACCGCCGTGGGCAGCTCGCCGAACTTCACCTTCGGACGCCCCGACCAACGCGCCGCCGCGGAAGTGTTCGACGCCGAGCGTCGTGACCGCTTGCTGCAGCTGGCCCGCAAGTACGACCCGGCCGGACTGTTGCGCCCCAGCTTCGTCATCGCCTGAGTCAGCGGATGCTGGCCCGTCCTTTCTGATCGTCGTGGCAGTTGTCCGACGCCGGCTGGGTCGATCCCGCGGTGCGAGGCCCGGGTGGGCTCGCTGGGCGGGTCAGCCCGCCGACAGGCTGAGCTCGAAGCTGTAGCGGCTGGCCCGGTACAGGTGGGAGCCGTACTCCAGGGCCCGTCCGCTCACGTCCCAGGCCGTCCGGGTCATGGTCAGCACGGAGGCGCCGCGCTTCTCCTGCAGGGTCCGCGCCTCGGCCGCGGTCGCCGAGCGGGCCCCGATGACCTGCGTCGCGATGCGCGGCACGAAGCCCGCGCGGCGCAGCAGTTCGTACAGGCCGTGCCCGGCCAGGTCGGCCGGCTCCAGCCGGATCAGGTCGACCGGGATCGCGTTGTGCATCAGCGCCAGCGGCTCGCCGCCGGCGTAGCGCAGCCGTTCGATCCAGGTCACCTCGGCGCCCGGCGGCAGTTCCAGGGCCGCGGCGACCTCGGCCGGCGCTGGGATGACGCGCAGGTCCAGCACCTCCGTCCGGGGCTTGCGGTCCGCGCTGACCAGGTCGTCGTACAGGCTGGAGAGCTCGACCGGGCGTCGCACCTTCGGGTGAACGACCTGGGTGCCGACTCCGCGTTTGCGCACGAGCATGCCGCGTTCCACCAGATACTGGATCGCGCGGCGCGTGGTCGGGCGCGAGACGCCGAGCCGTTCGGCGAGGTCGACCTCGTTCTCGATGCGCGCGCCGACACCGATCTCGCCCTGCTCGATGAGCTCCTGCAGGCGGCTCGCGACCTGGAAGTAGAGGGGAACGGGGCTGGTCCGGTCGACCTCGACCGGGCGCACGGGACTGCGGACTGGGGAGGACTCGGATGCCATGTGACCCCCTTCGTTTTTCAGTTTGTCATGACAAAGTATTGACGTGGAAGCCCCCACGTTATTACATCGAAACGAACCGTCACACCGGCCCTACAGCCTTTTCACCGCGCCGTAACCCGCACGGCACTCGAGGCGCCGCCGTGCGCCCGAAATCTCCCGCAGGCCCACTCGTCTACCGCCAGGGGGACTCATGCTCGCAGACGAGGTACTGACCATGGGACGTATCGGCGTTGATCTGTACCCACAACAGATCGGCGTATCCCTCCGCGAGGTCCGCACCTTCGCCAAGTTCCTCGGTGGCAGCCCCACCAACGTCGCCGTCGCCGCCGCCCGGTACGGCCGGCGCAGCGCCGTGATCAGCCGCACCGGCGCCGATCCGTTCGGTGAGTTCATCCACGACGCGCTGCGCGGCTTCGGTGTCGACGACCGCTTCGTCTCGCCGGTCGCGGGTCTGCCCACCCCGGTGACCTTCTGCGAGATCTTCCCGCCGGACGACTTCCCGCTGTATTTCTACCGCTTCCCCAAGGCGCCCGACCTGGAGATAGCCCCCGCCGAGCTGGATCTCGACGCGATCCGGTCGGCGGAGATCTTCTGGGTCACCGGCACCGGGCTGTGCCAGTCGCCGTCGCGGGAGGCCACCCTCGCCGCGCTGCGCGCCCGCAACAAGGCCGGCATCACCGTGCTCGACCTCGACTACCGCCCGATGTTCTGGGAGTCGCGGGAGCAGGCCCGGGAGTGGATCAGCCAGGCACTGCCGTGGGTGACCGTGGCGGTCGGCAACCTCGACGAGTGCGAGACCGCCGTCGGCGTCCGCGAGCCGCACGCCGCGGCGCAGGCGCTGCACGACGCGGGTGTCGAGCTCGCCGTCGTCAAGCAGGGGCCGCTCGGCGTGCTCGCGTCGAGCGGCAAGGAAGAGGTTCAGGTGCCGCCGGTGCCGATCGAGGTGGTCAACGGGCTCGGCGCGGGTGACGCCTTCGGCGGCGCGCTCTGCCACGGCCTGCTGGCGGGCTGGGATCTGGAGACCATGATGCGCTTCTGCAACGCCGCCGGCGCCATCGTCACCACCCGGCTGGCCTGCGCCGACGCCATGCCCACCGAGTCCGAGGTCCGCGAGCTGCTCGGGGAGGCCGGCGGTGCTTGAGGTTGAGGAACTGGCCACCATCCGGGCCGACCGCCCGGAGGCGATCGCCGTCGCCGCGGCCGCCCGCCGCCGGCCCGCCGGCTGGCGCGGCGAGCACGGCCGGTTGATGATCATCGCGGCCGACCATCCCGCCCGTGGCGCGCTGCGCGCCGGGCCCGACCCGCTGGCCATGGGCAACCGCGCCGACCTGCTGCGGCGGATCTGCACCGCGCTGGCCCGCCCGGGCGTCAACGGCGTGCTCGGCACCCCCGACATCATCGAGGACCTGCTGCTGCTCGGCGCCCTCGACGACAAGTTCGTCATCGGTTCGATGAACCGCGGTGGCCTGGCCGGCACCAGCTTCGAGATCGACGACCGGTTCACCGCCTACGACGGCGACAGCCTCGCCGCAGCCGGTCTCGAGGGCGGCAAGATGCTGCTGCGCATCGACCCCGAGGACCCCGGCACGGTGGCGACGATCGAAAGCTGCGGGCGGGCCGTCGGCGACCTCGCCGCGCACAAGCTGATGGCGATGGTCGAGCCGTTCATCTCGCACCGGGTCGACGGCCGGGTGCGCAACGAGCTCAGCGCCGAGGCGATGATCCGGGCCATGACGGTCGCCGCGGGCCTCGGCAGCACTTCGGCGTACACCTGGTTGAAGGTCCCGGTCGTCGCCGAGATGGAGCGGGTGATGGCCGCGACCACGCTGCCGGCCCTGATCCTCGGCGGCGAGGTCGCCGCGGACGCGGAGGCCGCCTACGCGCAGTGGAGCAAGGCGCTGGCGCTGCCGACCGTGCAGGGCCTGGTGATCGGGCGCAGCCTGCTCTATCCGTCCGGCGGCGACGTCGCGGACGCGGTCGACCGGGCGGTGGGGCTGCTATGACGCTGCTGCGCCGCGGCGATGCCCAGAGCAAGCCGTTCGAGACCGTCGTGACCCCGCAGAGCGCCGGCTGGGGCTTCAGCGGGCTGCGGATCGTCGACCTGGCCATCGGCGCCCGGGTCAGCTTCAGCACCGGCGACGAGGAGATGATCGTGCTGCCGCTGGCCGGCGGCTGCGACGTCACCTGCGACGACGAGCGGGTCACCCTGACCGGGCGGCGCTCGGTGTTCTCCCGGGTCACCGACTTCGCCTACCTGCCGCGCGACACCGCGGTCACCATCCGGGCGGCCACCGGCGGCCGGTTCGCCCTGCCGGCGGCCCGGGCGGACCGGCGGCTGCCGTTCCGCTACGGCCCGGCCGAGGACGTGCCGGTCGAGCTGCGCGGGGCCGGCCAGGCCAGCCGCCAGGTCAACAACTTCTGTACGCCGGACTCGTTCGAAGCCGACCGGCTGATCGCGGTCGAGGTGCTCACCCCGGGCGGCAACTGGTCGTCGTACCCGCCGCACAAGCACGACGCGCCGGGCGCGGGCGAGACCGCGCTGGAGGAGATCTACTACTTCGAGGTCGCCGGTTCGCCGTCGGGCGCCGCCGGGGCCGGCTATCAGCGGGTGTACGGCCACCCGGACCGCCCCATCGACGTCTGCGCCGAGGTGCGCAGCGGGGACGTGGTGCTGATCCCGTACGGCTGGCACGGTCCTTCGATGGCGGCGCCCGGTTACGACCTCTACTACCTCAACGTCATGGCCGGCCCGGGGGAGCGCAAGTGGCTCTTCTCCGACGACCCGGCACACGCCTGGGTCCGGGGCACCTGGCAGGACCAGGAGATGGACCCCCGGCTGCCCCTGACGTCCGCCACCGAGAGGAAGCGCTCGTGAGACTCACCGTCGCGCAGGCCGTCGTCACGTTCCTGGCCAACCAGTGGACCGAGCGGGACGGCGTCGAGCAGCGCGCGATCGCCGGCTGCTTCGGCATCTTCGGCCACGGCAACGTCGCCGGCGTCGGCCAGGCCCTGCTGCAGGCGCAGCGCACGGGCTCCGCCGACATGCCCTACCACCTGGCCCGCAACGAGCAGGCGATGGTGCACGCCGCGGTCGGCTACGCCCGGATGAAGAACCGGCTGTCGGCGCTGGCCTGCACCGCCTCGATCGGGCCGGGCTCGACGAACATGCTCACCGGCGCGGCGCTGGCCACGGTCAACCGGATCCCGGTGCTGCTGCTGCCCAGCGACGTCTTCGCGACCCGGGTCGCGACGCCGGTGCTGCAGGAGCTGGAGGACCCGCGCGGCTACGACGTGTCCGTCAACGACGCGTTCCGGCCGCTGTCGCGCTTCTTCGACCGGGTGTGGCGGCCCGAGCAGTTGGCGTCGGCGCTGCTGGGCGCGATGCGGGTGCTGACCGACCCGGTCGAGACCGGCGCGGTGACGGTCTGCCTGCCGCAGGACGTGCAGGCCGAGGCGTACGACTTCCCGGACGCCCTGTTCGCCAGGCGCGTGTGGCACGTGGCCCGCCCGGCCGCCGAGCCGGCGGCCGTGGAACGGGCCGCCGAGGTCATCCGGTCCGCGCGCCGTCCGCTGATCATCGCCGGTGGCGGTGTCATCTACTCATCGGCGTCCGCCGAGCTGGACGCGTTCGCGCGGGCGACCGGGATTCCGGTCGCCGACACTCAGGCCGGCAAGGGCGCGTTGAGCTGGGACCACCCGAACTCCGTCGGCGGGGTGGGCTCGACCGGCACCCCGGTCGCCAACCAGCTCGCGCGGGACGCCGACGTGGTCATCGGCATCGGGACGCGGTACAGCGATTTCACGACGGCCTCCCGGACCGCCTTCGCCAACCCGGACGTCCGGTTCGTCAATCTGAACGTGGCTTCGTTCGACGCGGCGAAGCAGTCGGCTGCGCCGGTCGTCGCGGACGCTCGGGCGGGGCTGATCGCGTTGAACGCCGCGCTGGCGGGTTACAAATCCGATATATCGTACTCGGCCGATGTGGCTGCCTGGCAGCAGCGGGTGGACGAGGCCTACCACCTCGGGCACGGCCCGCTGCCGGCGCAGAGCGAGGTCATCGGCGCGGTCAACGACGCCTGCGGCGAGCGGGACGTGGTCGTGCAGGCGGCCGGCAGCATGCCCGGCGACCTGCAACTGCTGTGGCGCGCCCGCGACCCGAAGCAATACCACGTCGAGTACGGCTACTCCTGCATGGGCTTCGAGATCGCCGGCGCGCTCGGCATCAAGATGGCCGACCCGTCCCGCGAGGTGTTCGCGCTGGTCGGCGACGGCTCGTACCTGATGATGGCGCAGGAGATCGTCACCGCCGTCGCCGACGGCATCAAGCTGGTGATCGTCCTGGTGCAGAATCACGGCTTCGCCTCGATCGGCGCGCTGTCGGAGTCGTTGGGCTCGCAGCGGTTCGGCACCAGCTACCGCTACCGCGGCGCCGATGACGACTACGACGGCGACCGGTTGCCGGTCGACCTGGCCGCCAACGCCGAGAGCCTCGGCGCGAACGTCATCCGCTGCCGCGGCATCGCCGAGCTGACCGAGGGGCTCAAGCGGGCCCGCGAGGCCGACCGGCTCACGGTCGTGCACATCGAGACCGACCCGCTCTCGCCGGTGCCGTCGTCGATGAGCTGGTGGGACGTGCCCGTCTCGGAAGTCTCCACCCTGGACAGCACCCGCGACGCGCGAACCGCCTACGAGGCCGCCAAGCGCGGCCAGCGGCAGTATCTCTAGAGAGGGCAGTGCCTTGACCACCATCGAACACTGGATCGGCGGCAGTTTCACCAGCGGCGCCGCCACCCGCCGGGCCGCCGTCTACAACCCCGCGACCGGCCACCAGCAGCACGAGGTGGTGCTGGCCGAAGCCGCCGACGTGGACGCGGCCGTGGCCGCGGCGCGCACCGCGTTCGAGTCCTGGAGCCAGGCCTCGCTCAGCGCCCGTACCAAGATTATGTTCAACTTCCGGGAGCTGGTGAACGCCAACGTCAAGCCGCTCGCCGAGCTCGTCTCCGACGAGCACGGCAAGGTGCTCAGCGACGCCGCCGGCGAGGTGCAGCGCGGCCTCGAGGTGATCGAGTTCGCCTGCGGCATCCCGCAGCTGCTCAAGGGCGAGTATTCCGACCAGGCCTCGACCGGCGTGGACGTGTTCAGCTTCCGCGAGCCGCTCGGCGTCTGCGCCGGCATCACCCCGTTCAACTTCCCGGTGATGGTCCCGATGTGGATGTACCCGGTCGCCATCGCCTGTGGCAACACGTTCGTGCTCAAGCCCAGCGAGCGCGACCCGTCGGCGTCGAACTACATCGCCGACCTGTGGCGCCAGGCCGGGCTGCCGGACGGCGTCTTCAACGTGGTGCACGGCGACAAGACGGCCGTCGACGCGCTGCTGCAGCACCCCGACGTGGCCGCGGTCTCGTTCGTCGGCTCCACGCCGATCGCCCGCTACATCCACCAGCAGGCGTCCGCGACCGGCAAGCGCGTGCAGGCCCTGGGCGGCGCCAAGAACCACGCGATCATCCTGCCCGACGCCGACCTCGAATTCGCCGCGAACCACCTGGCCGCGGCGGCCTTCGGCTCGGCCGGCGAGCGGTGCATGGCGATCTCCGCGGCGGTCACCGTCGGCGGCGCCGGTGACCCGCTGGCCGAGATCCTGACCCGCAAGGCCCAGGAGGTGGTGGTCGGCTCCGGCCGCGACCCCAAGAGCGAGATGGGCCCGGTGGTCACGGCCGCGGCCCGCGACCGGATCGAGGGCCTGATCGGTACGGGTGCGGAGCAGGGCGCCAAGCTGCTCGTCGACGGCCGCGGGCTCAAGGTGGCCGGCTACGAGGACGGCTTCTTCGTCGGCCCCACGGTCATCGACCAGGTGCGGACCGGCATGGACGTCTACACCGAGGAGATCTTCGGGCCGGTGCTGGCCATGGTGCGCGCGGAGTCCGTCGATGAGGCGATCGACATCATCAACGCCAACCCGTACGGCAACGGCACCGCCATCTTCACCAGCAGCGGCGAGGCCGCGCGGCGGTTCCAGCGCGGGGTCCGGGTCGGGATGATCGGCATCAACGTGCCGATCCCGGTACCGATGGCCTACTACTCCTTCGGTGGGTGGAAGGACTCCCTCTTCGGTGACAAGCACATCCACGGCCCGGAGGGCGTCTCGTTCTACACCCGTGGCAAGGTCGTCACCTCCCGGTGGCCGCACGTCGAGGCCGCGCACGGCGCCAGCATGCACTTCCCGACGGCGAGCTGACGCACCTACCAGCAAACTCTCATCCCACCTATTTCTAGGAGCATCGCATGAGGTTGAGTCGTATACGCGGCGCCCGGCTCGTTGCTGTCGCGTCGGTGGTGGCCCTCGGGCTCGCCGCCTGCAGCAGCGGCGGTAAGGAAGCCACCACGGAAGACTCCAGCGGTGGCGGCAACGCCGCCGGCAGTTCCGGTTACACGATCGCATTCGTCACCCACGAGACGCCGGGCGACACGTTCTGGGACAAGATCAAGGCGGGCGCCCAGCAGGCCGCGAAGGACACCGGCGTCACCCTCAAATACTCCAACGACCCGGACGCAGCGAAGCAGGCCGGGCTGATCCAGAGCGCCGTGGACTCCAAGGTCGGCGGCATCGCCACCACCCTGGTGACCCCGGACGCGCTGGCCGGCTCCGTGAAGGCGGCCACCGACGCGAAGATCCCGGTGGTCGGCCTCAACTCCGGCATCGACCAGTACAAGAAGCTCGGCGCCCTGATGTACTTCGGCTCCGACGAGACGGTGGCCGGCACGGCCGCCGGACAGCGGATCGCCGAGGCCGGGGGCAAGCACCCGCTCTGCGTGATCCAGGCGGCCGGCTCGGTCGCCCTGGAGGCCCGCTGCGCCGGCGTCAAGAGCGCGGTGCCCGGCACCGAGAACCTCCAGGTCAACGGCGCCGACGACGGCGCGGTGGTGTCGACCCTGCAGGCCAAGCTCGCCCAGGACAAGTCGATCGACTACATCGTCACCCTCGGCGCCCCGATCGCCGTCGACGCGATGAAGGCCATGGAGGCCTCCGCCAGCAAGGCGAAGCTGATCACCTTCGACCTCAACACCGAGGTCGCGCAGAACATCCAGGACGGCAAGATCGAGTTCTCGATCGACCAGCAGCCCTACGTCCAGGGCTACATGGCCGTCACCTCGCTCTACCTCTACCTGAAGAACGGCAACGACATCGGCGGCGGCAAGCCGGTCCTGACCGGACCGTCGTTCGTCGACAAGAACAACATCGCCACGATCCTGCCGTTCACCCAGAAGAACACCCGGTAGTCGCTCGCGGGGGCGGCCGCGGGTCGCGACGCGGCCGCCCCCGCACAGGCAGTAATCGGAGCCATTGCCATGACACAAGTACAGACCACTCCTCCCTCCGCCACGACCCCCTCGGAAGCGTCCAACCGGGTCACCCTCAGCCTCTACAGCCGGATCCTCGCCAGACCCGAGGTGGGCGCGCTGGTCGCGGCGGTCATCATCTTCGTCTTCTTCCTCAGCGCCGCACCCGCCTTCCGTTCCACCGAGTCGTTCTTCACGATCCTCTACCAGTCCTCCACGATCGGGATCGTCGCGGTCGGGGTCGGGTTGCTGATGATCGGTGGCGAGTTCGACCTGTCGGCGGGCGTCATCACGATCACCGCCGGTCTGGTCAACTCGATGCTGTGCTGGAACTACGGGATGAACCTGTGGGTCGGCGCGATCGTCTCGCTGCTGTTCTGCCTGTTCATCGGCTTCCTCAACGGTTATCTGGTGATGAAGACCGGTATTCCCAGCTTCCTGATCACGCTGGGCACGTTCTTCGTGCTGCAGGGCGCCAACCTGGGCGTCACCAAGCTCGTCACCGGGTCGGTGTCCAGCCCGGACATCAGCAAGATCGACGGTTTCAGCTCGCTGCAGGCGATCTTCGCGTCCAGCTTCAAGGTCGGATCGGTGACGGTCTGGGGCACGGTGATCTGGTGGCTGCTGTTCGTCGCGCTCGCGGCGTGGGTGCTGCAGCGCACCCGTACCGGTAACTGGATCTTCGCCGTCGGGGGTAACCCGGACAGCGCCCGCGCGGTCGGCGTGCCGCTGATCAAGACCAAGATCGGTCTGTTCATGACGGTGTCGTTCTTCGGCTGGTTCGTGGGTATGCATCTGCTGTATCGGTTCAACACGCTGCAGGCCGGTAACGGTGTGGGTAACGAGTTCCTGTACATCATCGCCGCGGTCGTGGGTGGCACGCTGCTGACCGGTGGTTACGGCAACGCGATCGGTGTGGCGATCGGTGCGTTCATCTTCGGCATGACCAGCCTGGGCATCGTCTACGCCGGCTGGGATCCGAACTGGTTCAAGGCCTTCCTCGGTGTGATGTTGCTGCTCGCCGTGTTGGTCAACCTCTACGTCAAGCGGATGTCCACCGCGCGGAAGGTGGGATGACATGACCGACTGCACCGAGCGGCACCCAGCCGCACCGGGTCGTGGCCTCGCAGGCGAGGGCCACGAGGGCATGGCAATGGAGGCTCAGACATGACTGACACCCTGGCCGAGCACGCGGACTCGCAGCTGCGTAAGGGCGAGCCGTTGATCGAGATGGCCGAGATCGGTAAGAGTTACGGCGCGATCCGGGCTCTGCGCGGTATCAATCTGCGGGTGAACGCGGGTGAGGTCACTTGTGTGCTGGGTGACAACGGTGCCGGTAAGTCGACCCTG
>NZ_QHHV01000226.1:0-7098 GCF_003947245.1 Actinoplanes sp. ATCC 53533
ATCGACAGGGCTGCCTGGGTCTGGGCGAGTTTCGCGTTCAGCCGGGCATTCTCCGCGCGTAACCGTTCGGTCTCGCGTTCGGCCCGCGACAACCGGGCCGTCGTCGACGGGCCTGCAGAACCATTCGTGGATCCGGCCGGCGCGACGGCGTTGCGAGCCCGGGTCCATTCCTGGACGTGGGAATGGAACAGACCTTCCCGGCGCAGGACCGCGGATTTCTCGCCGTGCGGCGCGGCCTCGTACTCGGCCACCACCGCAGCCTTGTAGTCGGCGGTGAAGCTACGCCGGGTCGGACGCGGAGCCGGATCGACCGGCCCAGACCCGTTGGTCTCGGACGGCTGCTTGTTGCTGCTCACGTACGCATCTCCAGTCACGCCCTACAAGCCAACCCCGATCGCCGGGGTGTCTCACGACAGCCTGACAGGGAGGGCCCGGGCGCTTCGACAGGTGCCCTCACGTGATTTGGCTGTCCGCAGAAACCCTGGTCACGGGATATGACGTCTGGCCAGCAACCGCATGACAGTTCGATGACAGTCTTGCCGTTTGGTCATCGTCGCCGCGAGACCTCGAACGCGATACCGGGCAGCGACGTGACGACGCGGACCAGACATGCGCAGTCGACCGGCCTCGTTGGGTCCGCAGCGGAAAGGACGTGCGAGTGCGTGATCTTGCTGATCAAGGGGTCCGGGCGCTGCCTCTGTAGTGTGGAATCGCGACGGCGCGTCCGACCCTTCCCATGGCGGCCGCCGGAGGGTGCTCCCAGCGCTGCCGCCACTGCGGCTCCGGCAGCCCTCCGGCCGCCTCGATCAGGGCGCTGAGGGTGGCGGCGAAGGCCAGCGGCCGGGTCAGATCGAGGTCGGCGACCAGCGCCGCGATGGCTTCCCGGCGGTGGTCCATGACCTCACCGACCAGCTCACGGCCGCGCGCGGTGAGGATGACCCAGGCAGCCCGGCGGTCCTCGGGCCGTTCCTCGCGGGCCACCAGGCCCTTGCGCACCAGCCGGTTGCACATCCGGGTGGCGGTCGAGGACGTCACGGCGAGTTCCTGCGCGAGATCGACGACCCGTTGCGGCCCGTGCGCGACCAGCACGACCAGCGTGCGGAACTGCTGCAGCGTCACGTCGTCGTCGAGGCTCGCCAACGAGCGGGCGGCCATCCCGACGAAGACCCGGCTGAGCGCCAGCAGCGCGTCGACCACCTCGTCCTCGCCGGCGGAGAGCGTCGTCTGCGAAGTCACGTGACCTACTGTGACATGTCGGTCAGGAGACTCTGTCATGCGACTGTCATGCGATCGCGTGCCAGGCGCCATAGCCGGACCCGATGATCAGAGCCGGGACAGAACCCTCCCACCGTCGGCGCGGTGGCATGCCTATGCGGCGCGCTCCCGCGCCGACGCCGTCTCGGCCAGCCGAACCTGCTGCTCCCTGAGTGTCGGCTTCACCCGAATCGTGGCACCGGTCTCCGTTCACGGCCTCCACTAGTTGGTCGAACTCGACATGCCGGTCAGCGATCATCTGCCATTCGAGAGGTCCGTCAGCGCGGACGTTGTCTACGGCCCATCGCGGACCTGGATCGCGGACGGCGGGGCATCACGGCACGGCGGAGTACAGGGGTCGAGAAGAACCACCAGGCGAGCCAGACCCGCCGTGGCGGGGTACACGTGCTCCTCACGGCCTGTCCACCTCGCGGTTCCGTTCGGCTGTTCAACGGTGGGACCCGCGCATATCCGCGTCGAGGTCGGCCCGGCCATTGGCCGCCGCGATCGCCTGCCGGAGCGTCGCGAACGTGCGGAATGCCGTGTGCAGACGCATGGTGCGAGGGACGATCTGGATGAACCGGGACGGTCCGGCGAGCAGAAGTTCGCCTTGGTGGCGGCGAGCGGTGTGGCGGACCCGGACCAGCGTGGCGAGACCGAGCGAGTCGATGGTGCCGACATCGGTGAGATCGGCGATGACATACGGCCGCGACATTGCGGCATCCTCAAGTACCGACCCCAGGTCGGAAGCGAGGTGGGCGTCGATGTCGCCGGCGATGTGGACCACGGACGAGGTCGGGGTGCTCCGCACCGTGACCAGGCTGAGCGCCGCCGTGGAGGCGGTGACGCGGGTCGTGTGGCGTCGCAGCGCCGGCACGGCGGTGGTGCACCGTGAGCAGCGGTGCGGTCCGCGCGCGAAGGCCGAACCGGTCCATCCGATCGCAGCTACCGCGACGTACACCACGTCGGCGTCATGCAGTCCGCCACCGTGCGTCATCGCGACGTCACCGCAGCCGTCGCAGGTCAGTGGCACTCCTGAGCTGTACGTGCCAGGAACAGCCGTCATGTTCGATCCTCATTCTCATCCAACGCCGGTCACCTGCTGGCGGTCCCGGCTCGATCACGCGTTCACTACCTCGGCGGGATCCGCATCCTCGATGTCGAACACCTGATCCAGCCGAGCCAATGAGAGGATCCGCCGGACCCGGCTCGAGGGCCCGCGCAACGTCAGCCGGCCACCCGCATGCGTCATCGTGCGATGCGCCCGCAGCAGGATCGCGATCGCGGCGGCGTCCAGCACGGGGCTCGCACGCAGGTCCACGATCAGCCGGCGAGGGCCCAGCGCCACCGTTTCGGCGATGAGCCGGCCCCATCTGTCGACGGTGATCCCCTCGAACGCCTCGGTGACCACGACGGTCGCCTCCGGGATCGTCTCCGACATCGCTGACCTCCCATGACTGGACTGTGCCCTGATGATCACAGCGTGGCCGTTCGGCATGGCGGCGGCTCCGCGGGTACATGACAGTCTCGTGACAGTCCGTGCTGATCTGTCCCACGATTCACTTTTCGGGCCTCCGGGTAGAAGGTGCTGAGGCCGGGCGGCTCTGTATGGATGCGGCGTGCTCCTTGTCATCGGGATTGATCAGAATGGGGCGGAGTTTCGTCGGTAAGTCGGGTCGACCTCGCATCCGGCGATGGGCGTAGTTCGGCGATCTCTGCTCTGAGCTGGGTGATTTCATCGACCAGAGCGGCGAGGTCGGCACGGGTGACCTGGGTCGGGCGTTCGTCGGTGGAGATTCGCTCCACGATCCAGGTGGCCAGTGAGCCGGTGACGAAGCCGATCAGGCCGATCCCGCCGATCATGAGGGCCAGCGCGACGAATCGGCCGGACGTGGTGCTGGGGTACAGATCGCCGTAGCCGACCGTGGTGATCGTGACGACGGCCCACCACAGCGCCTGTGGGTAGGTCGAGATGTTGCCGTCCGCGCTGCCGCGTTCGGCGTCGAGGATCGCCAACGCCGCGACGGCCACCAGCAGGACGGTGGTGCTGCCGACGTACAGCGCGAGCTTGCCTCGGGTCCATGCCTCGGCGCGGCGGTTGAGTACCAGCAGCGCGGTCACCACGCGCAGCATCCGCAGCGGACGTAACATCGGCAGCAGCAGCACGACCAGGTCGAACAGGTGATCGCGCACGAAGCGGCGCCGGTCGGTGCTGAGCCCCAGGCGCAGCACGTAGTCCAGGCCGAACAACCCCCAGACCGCCAGATTGACGGCTTCGCAGACCCGGCGCCAGGTGGCGGGCAGGTCAGGGTCCAGAACGGGTACGGCGTAGACGACGATGAAGAGCACGGCCAGCAGGGTCAACGGCCCCGCCGTACGGTGTTCCCATCGCTGCAGACGCACGGCACGGGAAGACTCCATAGTCGCTCAGCATGACGCACATCGCCGGCGCAAGTCCTGCGGTGTCTCCGTTTCCGTCAACGCTTCGAACGAGGCGTCGTGGTGTTCACTCCTCATCGACGGCACTGCACGACGGTGAGGACCAGGCCGGCGACGACGCAGGTGACTACGACACCCGCCCAGCCGAACCACACCATGAGGACCGACATGGTCGCCCAGGCGCACACGGCCGCGACCGCCCAAGCCGCGACGGTTGACCGGCGTATCGGCTTGGCGAGCCGCCCCACCCAGACGGAGTCTGCAGCCTGCACCGCCGCGATGGTGGTCCGGAACCGCTGCTCGTCAGCCATGGGATCACCGTGCTCACGTGCGTTCCGTTCGCAGTGAGGCGGATGGCCGTGTCTGCACTTTCGTCGGCTCCCGTTACGCGCAGGGAGTTGCAGACATCGACGACTCCTTCGGTGCTACGGGCAACCTCGGCTGAACCCGATCCCGCCCTCCGAGAAGGTCAGGCGCCGGCGGCGGCCTGCCATCTGTACGCGGACGCACCGGTTCGGGCATCCGTGTACAGATGCGGCGTGCCTGCCGGAATACCGTTGTGGTCCTCGTCGACGGATTCGGCCAGGCGAGTGCGGCGGTAGGTAACGCGCGCTGTTCACCGTGGCCGTCACCTGAGCACCGGTCGCGGACGCCGACAAGAACGAGTCACTGACCCGCCGCCGCCAACGCTCATCATCCCAGGCGTCGGATCCGCTGCCCACCAGGAACAAGCCTTCGTCCGGGCCGCCGGCCAGCAGACCACCCAGCCCCGGCAACAGGAGCCGCGCCGTCAGATCCCCACTGGCGCCCAGCACCAACAGTGTCTGTCCGCCACCAGCCGGGGCCGACCCGGCGGTGCCGTGCGCGTCTCGGCCCGATCCCCCAGATTCCGTCGTCATGGCATGTCCATGCCCGGCCGGATCATGCCTAACCTCCGACGACGCAACGCGGCGGCTTACCCAGCGCGAGATGTCACCTCATAGCCCAGCCCTCGAGGACGGAATCCAGCGGAGCCTGCCACCGATGACAGTTGGATGACGAAGCCGTCAGGGACACCACTGCACGCCGCGGACGATCCGAGGCTGAGGGAGGATGCTGGTATGACAGCCGTACTGGTGATCGAGGACGACGACCGGATTCGCCTGTCTCTGGTGCTCGCCCTGGAGGACGAGGGATATACGGTTTCCGGTGCGGCCACGGCCGAGGAAGGGCTGCTGCAGCAGCGGCGCAGCCCGGCCGACACGGTGCTGGTCGATCTGATGCTTCCCGGGATCGACGGGTTCGAGTGCATCCGTCAGCTGCGCCGCGACGACGACGTGCCGATCGTCGTGGTCAGCGCCCGCGACGACACCCACGACATCGTCGCCGCCCTCGAGGCAGGCGCCGACGACTACGTGGTCAAGCCGGTCGCGATCAAGGAGCTGTCGGCCCGGCTGCGGGCGCTGCGGCGTCGGGCCCGGGCAGCGGTGACCACCGAGATACCCGGGCTGGTCTTCGGAGATCTGGTGATCCGCCCGGCGGCCGGCGAGGTCACCGTCCGCGGTCAGCAGGTGCAGGTCACCCGCACCGAGTTCCGCCTGCTGTGCGAACTCGCCGAACACCCGGGCCGCGTCATGTCACGACAGCAACTGCTGCAACGCGTATGGGAGTATGAGGCTGGCGACGAACGCCTGGTCGACGTGCATGTTGGACGGCTCCGCGCCAAGATCGAGGACGACTCCGGCGAGCCCCGGCACCTGGTCACCATGCGAGGACTGGGCTACAAGCTACAGCGATGAAGGCATAGGACCCTGTCCGGGCCGACTACCCACGACCGGACCAGTTTGGGCTGAGAGCGGCCCGGCGAAGACCGTCAGCCGGTGCCTGGGAAGGCAAGCCGTTCGATGTCGCCGGGATTGCGCTCCGCTCATGCTCGGATCATGCCGCCGATCAGCGGTCCACGATGAGCAGGTTGCAGACGTCGAAGACACCGGGGGTCGCCCAGGCCAGGCGCCCCGCAGCGGCCTTGTCGTCTGCCGAGTCGACGCTGCCCTCCAGGATCACCACGCTGTTCTGCACCATCACCCGCACCAGGCGACCTCGGATCTCCGCTTCGGCGATCAGGCGCTCAGCGACCCGATCGACGAGCGCCTCATCGACCTCGTCGACGAGGAAGTCGTCGGCGCCAGGGTCAGCCGGTGACCTCTGCCAGCGGCCGTGAGCGTCTCGCCACTCGCCCGGGATGTCGTACGGCGTTTCCCCGCCGTCACGGCCGTGGTCTCGCGGCATCCCGTAGTCGTCCGGATCCGGGGGCAACGGGAACATAGGCCAACTCCTTATCAGCGGGCGCCGGGGCGGACGGCGATCACGGACGCGTGCCGCTCGACCAACCGTGCCGTCGTGCCTGGGCATCCGTGCGTTTCCGGGACCAGACTGGCGCGCTGATGTCGCGGAGGTTCCACGACGTCGTGACGGTTCCATGACTTTGCTTCGCCGGCTACGACGCCGGCTCAGGCCCACGACCGTACGTCGCGTGCTCTGAGGATCTTTCTGCCCTCGAAGTCCGTGTAGGAGGCTGCCTCGGTGAGCCGGTATCGCGCGGCCATGACGGCGAAGCTGAACAGCATGATGTCGCCGTCGATGGTGACCAGGTCGGACGGGTGCAGGAGCGGGGCCGTAACATCCAGCACGAGTAGGCCTTCGGTATCTGTCAAGTCAAATGAGACATTTGGGGTTAAGTCTTCTGTAGTTCTGCGGTTGGTTGGTTGATCCAGCTGTGGCCGGGGATCTGGGGTGGGCGGGGTCGTCGGGCGAAGCGTTCGGGGTGGGCGGCTCGGGCGGTGTCGAGGGTCTGCTGGCGGGCGGCGTCGATCGGGCCGGTGGTCGCGAAGTGGACCGAGGCTGGGGTGTGCCAGCCGATCCCGGAGTGGCGGTGGACGTGGTTGTACTCGGCGAAGAACCCGTCGCAGTACGCCCGCGCGGCCGATAGATTCGGGAATGATCCGGGGAAATCGTGCAGGTATTTCAACGTCTTGAACTGTGCCTCGGAGAACGGGTTGTCATCCGATATTCGGGGCCGGGAATGGGTGCGGGTGACGCCGAGGTTGGCCAGCAGCGCCGATACCGGCTGGGAGGTCATCGAGGTGCCCCGGTCGGCGTGCACGGTGTGCGGGATCTGGCCGTTGCGGGCGATGGCCTCGTCGATGAAGTCGCGGGCCAGCACGGAGTCCTCGGCGGCGGCGAGGATCCAGCCCGGGTTGTAGCGGGAGTAGATGTCGATCAGGACGTACAGGTGATACCAGATTCCTTTCGCCGGCCCGCGGAGCTTGGTGATGTCCCAGGTCCAGACCTGCGAGGGTGCGTCGGCGACGAGTTCGGGTTTGACCTTGGCCGGGTGGGTGGCCTGGCGTCGTCGTTCGCGGGTTT
>NZ_QHHV01000227.1:0-12325 GCF_003947245.1 Actinoplanes sp. ATCC 53533
CGTGACTTCAAGTCGCGTGGCGTGCCGATCGACTGCGTCGGTTTCCAGTCGCATCTGGGCACCGGCATCGACTCGACGTATCAGGCGAACCTGCAGCGCTTCGCCGATCTCGGCGTCGACGTCCAGATCACCGAGCTGGACATCGCACAGGGCGGCAACCAGGCCAACATCTACAGCACCGTCACCAGGGCCTGCCTCGCGGTGACCCGGTGCACGGGAATCACGGTATGGGGCATCAGGGACAGCGACTCCTGGCGTACCGGAGAGAACCCGTTGCTGTTCGACGGCTCCGGCAACAAGAAGGCCGCCTACACCTCCGTCCTCAACGCACTCAACTCCGGCGGCACCACCAACCCGCCGACGACGCCGCCGACCTCGGGCACCTGCACGGCGGCGATAACGCCCGGCACGGTGTGGGGCGACCGGTACAACACGTCGGTGACCGTCACCGGCGCCAGCGCCTGGACCGCCGTGGTGGTGATCACCGCGCCGCAGACGATCTCCACCACCTGGAGCGGCAGCCCGACCTGGGACACCAGCGGAACCGTGATGACCATGAAGTCCAACGGATCCGGAAACACGTTCGGCTTCACCACCATGTTCAACGGCAACTCCTCCGCCCGGCCCCAGATCAGATCCTGCACGGCCGGCTGACTTCTCCCCGCCCCCACCGCTCTCCGGCCCGGGTTCCATCCCCCGGGCCGGAGGGCACCCAGGCACACCGCGACCTGAACCGATTCGCCCGGCGCCGGCCGCTGTGGCCGGCCCTGAAGGAAGGAGCCACGTGATGTCTCGACGGAGATTCGCCGGGGGAGCGGCCGTTCTCGCGCTGGTGCTCGGCGCGGCGACGCTGACCGGCGTCGTCGGCGGAACGGCATCCGCCGCGGAGTTCGGTGCCGCCGAGGCGACGGCCGGATGCGGCAGGGCGCCCACGCTGACAAGTGGCACGCGCACGATTCAGAGCGGCGGCCAGAATCGCACGTACATTCTGCGGGTTCCCGACGGCTACGACCGGAACCGCCCGTACAAGCTGATCTTCGCGTTTCACTGGCTGAACGGAACCGCCAGCAACGTCGCCAGCGGCGGGTCTGCCGGTGCGGTCTGGGCGTACTACGGCCAGCAGCAGCTGTCGAACAACACCGCGATCCTGGTCGCGCCGCAGGGCATCGACAACGGCTGGGCCAACACCGGCGGCCGGGACCTGACCCTCGTCGACGACCTCACCCGGCTGATCGAGGGCGATCTGTGTGTCGACACGTCGCAGCTCTTCGCCCTGGGCTGGAGTTACGGCGGCGCGATGAGCTACGCGGTGGCCTGTGCCCGGCCGACGATCTTCCGGGCGGTCGCGGTGATCTCCGGCGCCAACCTCAGCGGCTGCAGCGGCGGCACCCAGCCCGTGGCCTATCTCGGGATCCACGGCACTCATGACAGCGTGCTCAACATCTCCCTCGGACGATCGCTGCGCGACACCTTCGTCCGCAACAACGGCTGCACCGCCCAGAACCCGCCGGAACCGGGACAGGGCAGCCTCACCCACATCGTCACGGCGTACGCCGGCTGCCGCGCCGGCTATCCGGTGAAGTGGGCCGCGTTCGACGGCGACCACACCCCCGAGCCGGTGGACGGATCCACCAGCACCAGCGGCGCGCGAACCTGGACCGGCGGCGAGATCTGGAGGTTCTTCTCCCAGCTGCCCAGCACCACACCCACCACGCCGACCACGGGCCCGACCACGGGGCCGACCACGACGCCGCCAACCGGTCAGCCGGCCGCATGCGCAGCCGGCTACCGGATCGTCAGTCAGTGGCAGGGCGGCTTCCAGGGCGAGGTCACCGTGACCGCGGGCTCGACCGCGGTGACCGGATGGCGGATCAGCTGGGCCTTCGCCAACGGCCAGACGATCACCCAGATCTGGGGCGGCCGCAACACGCCCAGCGGCGGCACCCAGAACGTCACCAACGAGACCTGGAACGGCAGCCTCGGCGCGGGCGCGTCGACGGTGTTCGGCTTCACCGCCACCTGGAACGGCACCAACAGCGTGCCGACCCTGACCTGCACGCCGGTGTGAGCGAGCCAAGCTGAATCGGTCCTCCGCCGGCCGTGTCCTCCGCCGGCCGTGTCCGACGCCGTCGCCGCCGGCCGTGTCTGTCGCGGTCGCGGTCGCGGTCGTGCACGGTGCGGTGCGGCCGGCGCGGGAACGACGTGCTGATCACCGGCGGCAGCACAGCCATGGTGACCGTAGCCGCCGTTCGTGGGCGCTAGGTCGTCACAGGAGTAACAGGTCGAGCAGGTAGCTGCTGGCGTCGCTTTGGTGGTCGACCGACTCGGCCGGCTGTGCCCGAAGCTCGCGGTGTCCGTGGCCGGCTGGTGTCAGCCGCACTATGCGTCGCACCAGCCAGGTGCGGCGCGCAGGGCGCTGTGCTGCCTCTTCGACCGCGTCCGCGATGTAGTCGTCGGCCACGCTGACAGGTCCGCGCACGCGCACCCACGTGTGCGGGGACGGCAACGGATCGGCCGGGTCGGAGCCGGGATCACGATCGTTGACACCGGGCACGACATGCGCCCTCGGCGAGTTCGAAGCCTCGATTACGTGCACCGGGATATCGGCCACGTTCAGTATCCAACCGCCGAGCTGAAACGGCTCAGTGATCGGCAAGACGATGCCGGAGACTCCAAGTCACGCTCGTGGACCACGGCCGGCGCCGGTATCCACCGCCTACCGCCAGCCTACAGACTTCGGGGCGTGATGGATCTGGGCAGCGGACCTTTGCGGGTGCGTTGAACACGAGGCTCACGTAGCAGACCGTGGTGGGTGGCCACGAGCGCCTCTCCGGTGACCTGGCGGCGGCCATCGGCGAGCTGGGGCCAAGCCGGGACGAGCGGCTGACCTGGTCGAATCGCGGCCCTTCCCGAGGGGCGTGACGCTCCAGGTCTGCCGGCCCGGACAGCATCCGGCCCGCCGGCGGGTCGCCGAACAGCGGCCGCGGGGCGTGCTGCTCGAGCGCCCGCCTCATGGTGGCGCCGTCGGCGGTTTCCCGGCGCGCGCGGTCAGGCCGCCGCGGTCGCCTCGATCACGACGTATGGCGGCTCCACCGCGGTGGCCGCAGTGCGGTGCAGGCCCGCCCGGGTCAGCAGGTTGTCGAATTCGGCCAGGGTGCGTTCGCGGCTGCCCGCGGAGGCGAGCATGGCGATGTCCATCAGCGGCGCGATGCCGGGGGCGTGGTCGTCGATGACGATCTCGGTGATCAGGATGCGCCCGCCGGGGTGCAGGGCGTCGCGGCAGTTCGACAGGATGCGGACGCAATCGTCGTCGGACCAGTCGTGCAGGATGAACTTCAGCAGCAGGATGTCGCCCTGCGGAACCGCGTGGAAGAAGTCGCCGGCCACCGCGGTGAAGCGGCTGTCCAGGCCGCGCTCGGCGGCCGCCGCCTGCGCGCCGGGCAGCGAGTGTGGCAGGTCGAGCACGATCGCCTGGAGGCCGGGATGTTTCGCCAGCATGGCCAGGGCGAACGAGCCGTGGGCGCCGCCGACGTCGACCACAGTGGTGGCGTCGGCGATGTCGATCACCTCGACCGCATCCCGGATGACCGGCGCGGACATGCTGGCCATCGCGGCGCCGAAGAGCGCGCCCTCGTCGGGGTGCGCGGCCAGGTAGTCGAAGAACGACATGCCGAGCGCCTGCGTGGTCTGCGACTCGCCGCTGCGGACCGCCTCGGGGATCCGCGCCCACGTCAGCCACAGGCACGCGCTGGACTGGGACGCGGCCAGGTCCCGCAGCGACATCGGCGCGTCGCGGTGCAGGACGGACAGCAGCTCGGTGCCGGTGAAACCCTTTTCCGCGTACGCCACCAGCCCCATCGAAGCGCAAGCACGCAGAAAGCGTGCCGTCGCGTCCGGATCCGCACCCTCGGCCTCGGCTATCTCGGCGGCCGTCCGCGGCCCGTCCGCGAGATGCTCGGCCAACGACAGATCAACAGCCGCGCGTACGGCCTGGGCCAGCCACGGCCCGACGAGGAATCCCATGACTGTCTCATATGGACTTTCTGTCATGCCCGGCAACTTAGCGCCATGCGGCCCGCCAGTCAGCCCCGCGTCAGACAGTGCGAAATCCGGATGGTGGTCGCACGCGGATCTCGGCGAGAGGGCCGGTCGGATCCGGGCGTCTGGCACCACGGACCACGACCGACATTCGGTGGCCCGTCCGGTCAGGAGGCCGTGAAGACCGGGCTCACCCAGTAGTTGCTGTCGTGCCAGGTCTGGTCGGGGAAGCCGCCGCCCACACCGTAGCGGTACACCCCGGCGCCGGTGTATGGCTGGCCGGGCGTGGACAGGTGCGCCGTCCGCAGGGGTCGGCTGAAGAAGTCGCGGCCGGAAGAGAAATAGTCTTCCGTCGAGACGTAGTTTCCGGTGGGCGTGTAGTACGACGCGATGTACGTGGTGTTCGCCGTAACGGCCACGGGCTGGTCGAACGTGGCCTCCTGCCAGCCCTCGGCCGTCTCGTCGGTGAAGGCCACCTCGGCGAGTAGCGCACCGTCGGTGCCCCAGAGCCGGCCGACGTGCGAGCCGGTGTTTTCGACGGGCTTCGCGAAACGTATGCCGGTGACGAACCCGTTGATGTCGGCGCTGAACCGCACACCCAACTCGACCGCCTGCTGATCAGGGTCGGCTGCCATCACGAAGTCGGTGGCGTTGAACCACAGCGCACATGGGCAAGCGTGGGCGTCGAACACGTCGTCCGGCTCGACCACCGCGGCCACGGCGCTGACCGGCACCTCGGTGACGTCGACGGTCGAGGCGCGGCTGACGATCAGGATCTTTCCGGGCTCGGTGGGGACGAACGAGTAGGACCAGCTCTCGTTGGCGAGGTCGGCGGCCTGCCAGGTGGCGCCGCCGTCCAGCGAGATCTCGACCCCGACGATCCCACCGGCCTCGCCGTTCCACGCGCCGCCGCTGATCGACGCCGGCTCGCCGACGAACAGCCGACCGCCCGGCGCGGGAGACGAGATATATGAGGCCGGGTGGTCCGATGGCAGCGCCAGCGCGGCAGTGGGCGGCCAGGCCGGCGCCGAGGCGACGAACGCGACCAACGCCGCGATCACCATCGCGAACGGGCGCGGTCGCCGCCGGCGCGCGCCGAGGTGGGGGTGGGTGGACTGAGCACTCGACGGCACCGCGGATCCTCCTGGATGAAGAACGGCAATCCTGCGCACGTTGCTCCCTCGAACGGGCCGCGGCACCCGGCGCCCCCCGGTGAGCGCCGGATGCCGCGGTTGTGGATCAGGTCAGCGCTTCCAGGTCCGCGCCGGGGCGTAGGCGACGTTGCCCACCTTGTCGTACGACCGGACCTGCATCTTGATCTTCTTGCCGTACTTCGAGACCTTGATCTTGAAGGCGTAGCCCGCCTTGGTGTCCTTGGCGACCACCTTGCCGTTGATCAGGAGCTCGACCCGGTTGACGCCGCTCGGGTCGCTGGCCGACGCCTTCACCGTGACGGTGCCCTTGACCTTGGCGCCGTTCTTCGGGGCGCTGGTGACCTTCACCTTCGGCCCCGTGTTGTCGGCGATCAGCGAGCGGTTGTAGACGGCGGAGTTGCCCGCGCGGTCGTACACCCGCCACTGGAGCTTGACCGTGCCGTTGGACCTGCCGCTGTTGTATTTCACCGCGAACGGCGCGCTGTAGTCCTGGCCCACGTACTTGCCGTTGGCGTAGAGGACACCGCGGTGCAGGCCCGAGCCGCCGGCGTCGGAGACACCGGTCGCGCCGAGCGTGACGGCGCCGCGGAACCGCGTGTTGTTCGCCGGGGTGGCACCGGTGATCCGCGGTGCCGTGCTGTCGACGGTCACCACGGCGCGGTCGGCGCGGATCTCGCCGTACCGGAAGAAGCTGGTGTAGACGCGGAGCACCGCTGTCGAGGTCAGGCTGTTGTTCAGCGACCAGGCGTTCGCGTTCGGATTGTGCGACTTCACCAGCGCCGCCACGCCCGAGACCATCGGCGCGGACGCCGAGGTGCCGCAGAAAGTCGTGTAGTCGTCGCTCTCGTCGGCGGTGCCGAAGCCCGCCAGGTTCTGCGCGACGGTGCAGAACGGCGCGGCGATGTCGACCCAGTCGGAGCCCCAGTTGGAGCCGGTGCAGATGAACCAGCAGTCGATGTAGCGCTCGCCGTCATCGCCGGTGCCGCCGACCGCGATCACGCCCTCGTAGGCGGCCGGGTAGAGGCGGTCTGAGAGCAGGTCGTTGCCCGCGGACGCGTAGAGCGCCGCGCCCTTGCCGACGGCGTAGTTCACCGCGTTTTGCAGGACGGCGGCGCTGGAGTAGCCGCCGAGCGAGATGTTGATGATCTTGGCGCCCTGGTCGGCGGCGTAGACGATGCCGGCGGCGACGTTGCTGTACGAGCCGCTGCCCGTCGCGTCCAGCACCTTGACCGGCAGGATCTTGCACTGCCAGCAGGCGCCGGCCATGCCCACGCCGTTGTTGCCACGTCCGGCGATCAGCGAGGCGACCGCGGTGCCGTGCCCATCGTCGTCGACCGGGTCGTTGTCACTGTTGACGAAGTCACGGCCGGGCAGCACCGCCCCGGTGAGGTCACCGATTTGCGTCACCCCGCTGTCCACCACCGCGACCGTGACCGCCGATCCGGTCGTCTTGTCCCAGGCGGCCGGGACCGTGATCTGCCGAAGCTCGGTCTGGTCGGGGTATGCCGGGTCGTTGGGGGTCACGTCCGTCGCGTAGGCGACGCCGTCCGTCTCCACGAAGGCGACCGCCGGGTCTGCGCGCAGCTCGGCGGCGATCTTGGCGCTGTCGGCCCGGGCCACCGTCACTCGGTGAGCCCGCAGCGCGGCGAGCGGATTGGCGGTCGAGGCCCTCAGGCCGGCCGCCGACAGGCTCCGGGCCGAGGCGGTCGCACTGACGTCGCTCTTGAAGCCGACCACGAGCCCGACCGTGGTGCCGCTCGGCTCCGCCTGCGGCTGCTGGTGCCTGGTGCGGGTCGCCGAAGGGTCCTTCGCCTTGCCCCGCGCCTTGGCCGCGGCCTTGGCGATGGCCTCCTGCTTGACTGCCTCCGACCCCTTGTCGTCGGCGATCGCACTGCCTGGCGCCAAGCCCACGGCCAGGACCACGGCCATGCCCATCAGGCCGGCCAGGACCCTCGGCGACTTCAGTCGCGTCAGACTCATTCCCCACCCCCATTTGCCCACCCCGCGGCGGACGACCGCGTCATCCTAAATGGAGAGTGCGACAATTTTCCGCCGCGATTGGACAGCGTTGGACAAGGAGGCGCGCAATGCGCGACTTTCGCCGCCGAGTGGTAATTCGGGCACTGCGCACGGCAGATCGGATTTCCTACGACATTAACCGCGAAATTCGGGACTCATCCGGTGCTGGAGGGCTGCGCCCGCGCCGGGAGCCGCATGGTGATGATCAGTCCACCCGCCGGACGCGGCTCGGCGGTGATCTCGCCGCCGTGCGCCGTCACGACGGATCGGACGATCGAGAGGCCGAGTCCGCTGCCGTCGGTGGAACCGATCCGGTCGGTCAGGCGGCGGAAGGGCTCGAACAACCCCGGGATCTCGTACGCGGCGATCGTCGGCCCGGTGTTGGTGATGGTGAGGCAGGTCCCGGCGCAGGTCACGGTCACCGTGCCGTGGGGCACGTTGTAGGCGATCGCGTTTTGCAGCAGGTTTTGCACAGCGCGTTCGAGCAGCACGGGGTCGCCGGTCACCGGTGCCGGCGCTGTCGACAGGCGTAGGTCGATGTCGGCGGCCGCGGCCTCAGCTCGGGCGACGGTGACGAGGCGGGTCGTCACCGCGGCGAGGTCCACGGGGTCGTGGGTCGTGAGTCGCTGTTCGGAGCCGGCGAGCACCAGCAGTCCCTCGATCAGTCTCTCGTGCCGGGCGTTGACCGTCAGCAGGGTCGCGCCGAGCTGGCGCAACTCGGCGGGTGGGTCGGGGTGGCTGAGGGCGACCTCGATCAGGGTCCGGTTGATGGTCAGCGGGGTGCGCAGTTCGTGCGAGGCGTTCGCCACGAAGCGGCGCTGGGAGCCGAATGCGGCATCGAGGCGCGCGAGCATGTCGTCGAAGGTGTCGGCGAGTTGCCGGAGTTCGTCCTGCGGACCGGTGAGACCGATGCGTTCGTGCAGGTTTCGTTCGGCGACGCGGCGGGCGGTCGCGGTGATCTCCTGCAGCGGTCGCAGCGTCCGGCGGGCCGCGAGCCAGCCGAGCCAGATGCCGACGAGGCCCACCCCGGCCAGGGCGAGGGTGCCCTGGCGCAGCAGGGAGGTGAGGGTCTGCTGGCGGAACTGGACCTGGAGCGCCCGGGCCAACTGCAAGGTCTCCTCGGCCTGCTGCCGCTCTTCGGGCGTCAGGTTCAGCGGCTCGGCCGGCTGGGCCACGCCGGATTCGGTCTCTGTCGGTAGGGTGCCGTCCGGCACGGTGATCGCGATTCCGGGTACGGCGATGATGGCGGAGCGACTGAAGCTCCGACTGTTCAGCGCCTGCGCGAGCAGTAGGTAGGTGATGGCGAGCAGCGCGGTCCCGGCCAGCAGGAACAGCCCTCCGTAGAAGGCGGTGAGGCGGGCCCGGACGGTCAGTCGGTGCGTCGTCACGGAATCTGGTATCCCACTCCGGTCACCGTGGTCACCACCTGTGGCGGTCCGAGCTTGCGGCGCAGGGTCAGCACGGTGACCCGCACGACGCCGGTGAACGGGTCGGTGTGCTCGTCCCAGGCGCGTTCCAGTAGTTGCTCGGTGCTCACCACCGCGCCGTCGGCACGCAACAGCTCTTCGAGCACGGCGAACTCCTTGCGGGACAGCGCGACGTGGTGACCGTCGCGGTAGACCTGCCTGCGGGTGGTGTCGAGCCGGAGCCCGGCGCGTTCCAAGACCGGCGGGGCAGCCGGATGGGCGCGCCGGCCGAGGGCCCGGACCCGGGCGATCAGCTCCACGAACGCGAAGGGCTTGGGCAGATAGTCGTCGGCACCCAGCGCCAGTCCCGCCACCCGGTCGGTGAGGTCACCGGCGGCGGTGAGCATCAGCATGCGGACGTCCCAGCCGGAGTCCACGACAGCCCGGCACACGTCGTCGCCGTGCACCACCGGCAGGTCCCGGTCGAGGACGAGGACGTCATAGCTGTTGACGGCGAGGCGCCGCAGCGCGGCGTCACCGTCGTAGGCGGTGTCGACGGCGAGGGACTGCAGCCGGAGGCCCTCGGCGATCGCGTCCGCCAGCACGACTTCGTCCTCCGCCACCAATATCCGCATCCGCTCATCGTGCCCGGCGAGCCGTTAGAAAGCTGTTAGCGCCATCGCTAATGACCGTTTAACGGGCGAACTGGTGTGGTGGCTCCCGATTCGAAGGAGCCAAGATGACACTCGGACCAAAAGCTCGGCTGATCGCCGTACCGGTGCTGCTCGTGGCCGTGCTCGGCGGCTGCGCGACCAAGCAGGAGAAACCGAAGGTCGCGTCGGCCGGTGGCAACCCCGCCGCCAGCGCCGCGGCCGCGCCGGCGGCGGACGCCGCCGCCCAAGGCCGCAAATTCGCGCAGTGCATGCGCGAACAAGGCGTCGACATCCCGGACCCGGGCCCGGACGGCATGGTCCCGCTCACCCTCGACAAGGCCAATGAGGAGAAGGTGACGGCCGCGTCGCGCAAGTGCCGCGAGTTTCTGCCCAACGGCGGAGAGCCGGCCAAGATGTCGGCGGAGGACATCGCGAAGCGCCGCGACTTCGCCAAGTGCGTCCGAGAGAACGGCCTGCCGGACTTCCCCGACCCCGATCCCGAGACCGGCGACTTCAGCGTCGGCAAGGACAAGACGGGCGTCATCGACGAACTCCAAGCTGTCGCGCCCAAATGCCAGCAGTTCGGTGAGGGTGCCATGCCGGCCATCCGGGTCGACGGATGACCCGCCGAACAGCTCTGGTGCTGGTCGTCGCGTTGGTAACGCTCGGCGCGGCGGGCACGGCCGCTGTCATCCTCAGTAACCGGAAGGAGGTGGCTGCCGCGCCTCCGGCGGTCGGCGCGACCTCGACCGTGCGGCGCCAGACCCTGGCTGAGCGGGTCACGGTCGACGGCAAGCTCGGGTACGGGGAGCCGGTCCCGATGAAATCGACTGCCGGCGGCACCGTGACCTGGCTGCCGAAGGAGAACCGCACGATGACGCGCGGTGACACCGTGGTACGGATCGACAACCGACCCGTGGTGCTCCTCAACGGCGTCCTGCCGCTGTACCGGCCGCTGACACCCGGCACCGAGGGCCCGGATGTGCTCCAGTTCGAACGCGATCTGCGCGCGCTCGGCTACGACGGCTTCACCGTCAACGACGAGTACAGTTCCGCGACCGCCCGGGCCGTACGACGTTGGCAGAAACGACTCGCCCTGCCACAGACCGGGACCGTCACAACATCGTGGGCGGTCGTGGTGCCCGCCACCATCCGGATCGCCGAGCTCAAGGTGCGGATCGGCGATCCGGGAAGCGGCGAGATTCTCACCTACACCGGTGCCGGCTCGGTCGTCACCGTCAACGCGCCGGCCGACGACGCGGCCTGGGCGAAACCCGGGGCGCAGGTCTCCGTGGCGCTGCCGGACGGGAAGAAGGTACCCGGCACGGTCACGCACGTCGCGGCGAAGGCGACCGGCGAAGAAGGCGAGGACCCGACGGTGCCGGTCACCATCTCGCCGACCGGCCGTCAGGGCACGGGCGACCTGCGCGAATCCCCGGTCGAGGTGACCTATACCGGCCGGCAGCGCAAGAACGTCCTGACCGTGCCGGTCGCCGCCCTGCTCGCGCTCGCCGACGGCGGATACGGCCTGCAGGTGGTCGAGGGCGGCACGTCGCGCTACCTGGCGGTGCGGGTCGGCATGTTCGCCGAGGGACGCGCCGAGGTCAGCGGTGCCGGCCTCACCGACGGCATGATCGTGGGGATGCCCGCATGATCCAGTTGATCGACGTGGGCAAGACCTATCCGGGCGGTGTCACCGCGCTCACCGGTGTCTCGATGTCCGTGGCCGCCGGCGAGCTGGTCGGCGTCGTGGGCCCCTCGGGCTCGGGCAAGTCGACGATGCTGCACCTGCTCGGTGCGCTGGACCGGCCGTCCGCCGGCACGATACACATCGACGGCCATGACGTGATGACCCTGCCCGACCGAGCGCTGTCCGCCCTGCGGGCCACCACGATCGGCTTCGTCTTCCAGCAGTTCCACCTGGCCCCCGGAGTGTCCGCACTCGACAACGTGGCCGACGGGCTGCTCTACGCGGGCGTACGACGGCGGGAGCGACGCCGCCGCGCGACCCTGGCCCTGCACCGGGTCGGTCTCCGGCACCGGGCACACCATCGGCCGCACGAGTTGTCCGGCGGGGAGCGACAGCGGGTGGCGATCGCCCGGGCGGTGGTAGGCGACCCGGCGGTGCTGCTCGCCGATGAGCCGACCGGCAATCTCGACTCGGTCGCCAGCGCCGGCGTGCTGGACCTCCTGCGCGGTCTGCACGCGGCCGGCACCACCGTCATGATCATCACCCACGATCAGGGCATCGCCGCGGGACTCCCGCGCCGCCTGACGATGCGCGACGGCCGGTTGGGGGAGTCATGAGCGTGCTCCTGAGGCCGCCGCCGCGTCCCGCCCGGCTGGCCCCGGACGACGTCGTCCGGGTCGGTGCCGCCGGACTTCGTACGCGTCCACTGAGGATCGTTCTGTCGGCGCTGGGCATCGCGATCGGCATCGCCGCGATGCTCGCCGTCGTCGGGATCTCCGCCTCCAGCCGCGCCGACCTTGATCGCACTCTGCGAGCCCTGGGCACGAACCTGCTCACGGTGGCGCCGGGACAGACCTTCTCCGGCGCGGACGCACACCTGCCCCCCGAGTCGCTGGCGATGGTCCGGCGCATCGGACCGGTCCAGGCTGTCACCGCCACCGGCCGACTCGATGCCAAGGTCTACCGCAACGAGCACATCCCGGCGGGCGAGAACGGCAGCATCTCCGTACTCTCCGCGCAGCCGGACCTCCTCGACAACGCCGGCGTTCACCTGGCCGGAGGTCGCTGGCTCAGCCAAGGACCGGACGGGCCGACCGTCGTGCTCGGCGCCGGCTCCGCGCAACGCCTCGGCGTCGGGACACCCGGACCCAGGGTCTGGCTGGGTGGCACGTGGTTCAGCGTGGTGGGCATCCTGGCACCGACCCCGCTGGCCCCCGAACTGGACTCGGCCGCGCTCGTCGGCTGGTCCGTCGCCCAGCGCCTGCTCGACTTCGACGGCTCCCCGACCACCATCTACGTCCGGGCCGACGAGGCGTCGGTCGAGCAGGTGCGCGATGTGCTCGCAGCCACGGTCAACCCACAAGC
>NZ_QHHV01000228.1:0-14504 GCF_003947245.1 Actinoplanes sp. ATCC 53533
CGACCGACTGCGCCAACTGCGAGACCGGCCCCCCGGCTACCACCAGCACCGACGCTGGAACCCACCCAATCCGCCCGAACCATCCCAAGGAGACCAAGAATGAAAGAACACCCGGACTTGACCTGCACCACGGGTGGCTCATCTCCACGGCGTGACGCAGGCGGTATATCTGCCGGCGCCCGTGATCTTTGACGTAGTCGACGCTGTTGGTGAGGAGGCCGAGTTCCATCCGCCGTGAGCGGTCGAAGAGAGCCTCGATGGCCTTGACAATCGCCTGCAGAACGTCGCCCTCGGTCGCACTCTCGCGCATGTCGCAGTCTCCCCGCTCGGGTGGTCCTACGCCGGCCTACTCGGTACGGGTGACCAACCGCGCACACGAATGAGACCAAGACTGAGACCACAAGATCCTTGGCTGGGTCCGCCCTGCCCCCAGACAGCAAAACGCCCACCGGCGTTTCCGCAGGTGGGCGGTGCTCAAAGCCCGGCGAGAGGCTTGGTGGCCAGGGGCGGGGTCGAACCGCCGACCTTCCGATTTTCAGTCGGACGCTCGTACCAACTGAGCTACCTGGCCCTGCCGCGTCGTGGTGCACGCGGACTCGGCTTGTTGCGGTCCTGACGGGACTTGAACCCGCGACCTCCGCCTTGACAGGGCGGCGAGCACTCCAACTGCTCCACAGGACCTTGCTCTTGCTGTACTACTTCTTACCACTTCCCCGACCGAGGTCGGTTCGTACCCCCAACGGGATTCGAACCCGTGCTACCGCCTTGAAAGGGCGGCGTCCTGGGCCACTAGACGATGAGGGCAACCCCGCCATCATTGCATATTTCCAACTCCGGCGGCGTGGGCCCCAACCGGCCCCGCTGGGGCTTCGAAAGCATACGTGATCCCCTGCCCGTCATCCAAACCGGTATCCGTTCCGCCGCGTCCACGTCGTTGACCTGCGCTAATGCGCTCGGTCTGCGGGCAGGGCGACCGCCGAGACCAGGCGGAGCGCTTCCGCGAGACTGCCGAGCGGAGTGACTCCGTCGGGAAGTTGGTCGCTCCGCCAGCCCGGTCCGGCCGCCGCGACGAGCAGCGGCCGTTGTCTGCTGGTGAGCACGTGCGGCCACTGCGCGGGGTCGGCGCTGCCGGGCAGTTGCGACCACAGCACCAGTGCGGCCGGTCCGGTCCTGGTGATGGCGTCACCGAGGGCCTGTGCGGGCACGCGGGCGCCCAGCAGCCTGCTCGAGACCCCCGCCTGGGCCAGCGCGGCTGCTAGCGCCTCCAAGGGCAGCGTGTGCTGTTCCTCGTCGGCCGCCGCCAGCAGGACCCGGGGATCCTGACTGCTCGGCGGCCGGGTGACGGAGCCGAGCACCTCGGTGATTCCGCGGGAGAGCAGGTGCTCGACCTCGATGAAGCGTTTGGTGGCCGCATACCGTTCGCCGACGCCGATCAGCACCGGCATCATCACTTCTTCCCAGGCCGCGACGACGCCGCGGTCGGCGACGGACATCTCGAGGATGTCGCGCAGGGCGGGACCGTCGAGACGCATGCTGGCCCGGGCCAGCCCGCGAGCGGCGGGCCCGGCCCGACCGGTACGGATGGCGTGCCCGCCACCGTCCCGGGCGACGAACATCCGGCCGCTCCGTTCGGGCCACACCGCGTCGACGGTCGGCGGCCGCACTCCCAGCCGCTCTCCGACCCGCTCTCCGACCCGCGAGAAGGTCGCATCCGCCGGGGACGCGCCGTCGTGGCCTGGGTGATCGGGTTGGGCGGGCGGCCCGGCAGGGGTGGGGCCTCCGGAACGCCGGCCCCTCCCGTCCTGGTCGCCGTCCTCGGTGCCGTCGGGGAACGAGACCTCCATGCCGTCGGGGAACGAGACCTCCATGCCGGACCGTGCGCGATCCGGAGCTGGCCGGCGGGGTTCGACCGATTCGGCCAGGGAGCCGCTTTCGAGTGCCGGCTCCGGCCGCTCCGAAGCCGGCTGAGCGGGCTCCGGACCGCGGGGACTCTCATGGCCGGGAGGACCTTCGCGAGGTCGCCGCGACCCGCCGTCGGCTGACATCGGGTTCGCCGGCGGGACCGGCATGGCGACGTCGATGGGCACCGGGACGCGTCGAGCCCAGGCGGCGGCTTCGGCCGGTGCCACCCCCTGTGCGGTGAGCCTGCGCATGACCTGCAGGCGGTCCATGTCTTCCGGTGTGTAGCGACGGTGCTGGCCCGGCACGTGATGACTCGGACCCAGCCCGTAACGCTGATGCCAGGTGCGCAGGGTGGTCACGGCGACGCCCAGACGGCGGGCGACCGCCCCGGCCGTCAGGGCCTCATCGGCCACCCGACCGCTCCGGTGCGTCGTCGGCGGGCCGTGGAGCACGCGCGTGCTCGGCGTGTGGGCCCAGTGCCAGGTGGTGGATCAGCTGTTTCGTGACGCCTGGCAGCCAGGGGGCGTACGACCGCAGATCCTCGCGCAGGCCGGTCTTCAGCTCCTCGACGGTCGCCCAGCGCACCTCCGCGACCTCGTCCGGGTCGACGAGCAGCCCCGCGTTCGCGGGCACGTCGCCGAGCAGCACGTGGTCGTATTCGTACTCGACGCGTCCGGTTGCCGGGTCCTCGGCGTAGTACGAGTAGACGCCGATCTCGGTCAGCGCCACGTCCCCGACGCCTATCTCCTCGACGAGCCGGCGGGCGGCAGCCGTCGCCGGTGTCTCCCCGGGCAGGGGGTGACCGCAGCACGTGTTTGCCCAGCGCAGCGGGAAGCGGGTCTTCGCCGCCGCCCGCTGCTGCAGCAGCACCCGGCCCGACGGATCGCGCAGGAACACCGAGAAGGCCCGGTGCAACTGGCCGGGGGCGCGATGCGCGTCGTTCACCGTCGCGGCGCCGGCCGGCGCTCCATCGATGTCGACGAGCTCGACGAGGTGCGTCTCGCGGGACGCGGTCACAGGGCCCTCCCCACGAGGTCCGCCGCCGTTCCGGTGATCCGGGTGGCGGCCAGTTTGCCGGAGATCAGCACCATCGGGACGCCTACGCCCGGCTGCGTGCCGGAGCCGGTGAAGACGACGTTGGGCAGAGTCGGGTGCAGGTTACCCGGGCGGAACGGCCCGGTCTGCGCGAAGGTGTGCGACGACGCGAACGGGGTGCCGGCGGCCATGCCCTGGGCGGCCCAGTCGTCCGGCGTGATGACGCGTTCCACCTCGATGCCGTCCCGGAAGCCGACGTAGCCGCGCTGCTCGAGCACGCCGGTGAGCTCGTCGGCATAGCGCCGGCCGAGGCCGCCGCTCCAGTCCAGCGGCGCGACGTCGAGGTTTGGCGTCGGCGCGAGCACGTAGTAGGTCTGCCGGCCGGCCGGCGCCACGCTCGGGTCGGTGTGGCTCGGGTTGGTGACCAGCAGCGAGGGGTCGCTCATCAGCAGACCCTGGCGGATGACCTCGTCGAACGTGCCCTTCCACGCGGTGCCGAAGTGGATGTTGTGATGCGCGATCTTCGAGTAGCTCCGGCTCGACCCGATGTGCAGCACGACGCAGGACGGTGAGTATTTCAGCTTGCGGGGCCGCCGGGACTCGGGCAGCAGGTCGCGGTATGCGATCGGTAGGTCGGGATTGAGCACCACGACGTCGGCCGGGATGCGTTCGCCGCTGTCGGTGATCACGGCGACGGCGCGGCCGTTCGCTGTCTCGACGCGGGCCACCGTCGTCTCGTATCGGAACCGCACACCGTGCTTTTCCGCCGCGCCGGCCATCGCCTTGGGCACCGCGTGCATGCCGCCGCGGGGGAAGAAGACGCCTGCCACCGAGTCGAGGTAGGCGATGACGGCGTAGATGGCCAGCGCGTCGTGCGGGGCCAGGCCGGCGTACATGGCCTGGAACGAGAAGATGCGCTGGGTGCGCGGGTCGCGGAAGTATTGGTTGATCTTGGGTTGGAGCCGCCGGAAGCCGCCCATGCCGAGCAGCTTGAGCAGGCTCATGTTCATCAGGTCGAGCGGGGTGTCGAGGTTGCGGTCGATGAAGTTGGTGCGCTCCAGCCGCCACAGGTCGCGGGCGAACTCCACGAAGCGCAGGTAGCCGTCCGCCTCCCGGGGGCCGCAGACCCGGGAGATCTCGGCGGCCATCTGGACGGTGTCCGTCTTGACGTCCAGGGTGGAGCCGTCCGGGTAGAAGGCGCGGTATGCCGGGCTCAGCGGGGTCAGCTCGAGCCAGTCGGCGAGCTTCTCGCCGACCGCGGCGAGCGGCTCGGCGATCAGCTCCGGCATCGTCAGCACGGTCGGGCCGGTGTCGAAGTCGTATCCGTCGACCGAGAGCCGGCCGGCCCGGCCGCCCGGCACCGCCTCGCGCTCGACGACCGTCACCTGCCGCCCGGCCGCGGCGAGGTGCAGCGCGCAGGCGAGCCCGCCGAGTCCCGCACCCACCACGACGACCCGGTCGGTCGATCCCGTCACTTTTCGCACGTCAACAGCTCCAGGGGGGTCAAAGGTCCATCATGCCCGGCGGTGGCTCGCGGAAGCCGCCAGGCTTGTCAGCGCATCGCGGGCGTCGTCGTGGAGCGGCGCGCCCGCCAATGCTTCGACGCCCTCCGTCACCCGCTGCTGGATCAGCGCCTCGACCCGCGCGACGGCGCCGGTCTCCGCGATGACCTCGGCGCGGCGGGCGAGCGCCGCGGGTGAGGTGTGCCCGCCGGAGCCGTCGGCGGGGATGACGGCTCCGGCGGGGTTTGGGGCCAGCTCGGCCCGCTGCGCGGGAGTGGCGAGCTGGTGGGCGAGCATGAGCAGCGTCGTGGGCTTGCCGGTGAGCAGGTCGTCACCCGCCGGCTTGCCGGTGATCGCGGGGTCGCCGTAGACCCCGAGGAGGTCGTCGCGCAGCTGAAACGCCTCGCCGACCGCGATGCCGTAGCGGTTGTAGGCCTCGTCGACGGCGGCCACGTCGGCCTCCGCGGGCCCGGCCAGCGCGAGCCCGAACTGCAGCGGGCGTTGCACCGTGTAGCTCGCCGTCTTGTGTCGGGCGACGAGCAGCGCCCGCTCCACGGACCAGGTGGCGGGCTCGGCCTCGCCGAGCACGTCGAGATACTGCCCCGCGACCGCCTCGGTGCGCATGCGGTCATAGCAGGCACGCACCGCGAACAGTGTCGCGGTGGAGACCGCGGCCCGGGCCAGCAACTGGTCGGCCCAGATCAGGCAGAGGTCGCCGGCGAGGATCGCCGTGGTGGTGCCGAAGTGGTCGGGGTCGCCGTGCCGGCCGGCGTCGCTGTGCTGGGCCGCGAAGACGCGGTGCGCCGTGGGGCCGCCGCGCCGGGTCGCTGAGTCGTCCATCACATCGTCGTGGACGAGGGCGAACGTATGCATCAGCTCGAGCGCCGCGAGCGCCGGCAGCACCGGCTCGACGGGCTCGCGCGCGGTCACCACGCCGCGCCATCCCCAGTAGGCGAATGTCGGGCGCAGCCGCTTGCCGCCGGCCAGCACGAGATCTCGGGTGGTGCGGGCGAAGCGCCCGAGCGCCGGGTCGATGTCGCCGAGCGCGGTGGTCTGGCCGGCCAGGAACTCGGCCAGGGTGCTCTCGACAGCCGCCGTCAGCCTGTCCGCGAGGAAGGTCTGGCGGGGTATCCCGATGAGGATGTCGTTGGCCACGCAGCCGACAGTACCGTAAGCTGCCAGTTGCGTCGATTCATGCGTCGATTTAGTCGGGAGGGCCCGTGGAGGTTGATCTGGCGGCGGCCTACGCACGGTGTCGTGAGCTGCACAAACGTCATGGCCGCACTTACTATCTGGCGACCCGGCTGCTGCCCGGCTGGAAGCGTCGGCATGTGCACGCTCTGTACGGTTTCACCCGGTATGCGGACGAAATCGTCGACTGCACCGAGGATCTGCCGCCGGCCGAGCGCGCTGCCCGGCTCACCGCCTGGTCCGGCGAGTTCCTCGCGGGACTAGCCGGTGCGCCCACCGACGACCCGCTGCTGCCCGCGGTGCTGCACACCATCGCGGTCTTCGACCTGGACCGCGCCGACTTCGCCGCGTTCCTGCGCAGCATGGCGATGGACCTGACCGTCACGTCGTACGCGACGTACGACGACCTGCTCGGCTACATGGAGGGCTCGGCCGCGGTCATCGGCACGATGATGCTGCCGATCCTGGGCTCCAGCGACCCGGCCGCCGCCCGCGAGCCGGCCCGTCAGCTCGGCCTCGCCTTCCAGCTCACCAACTTCATCCGCGACGTGGCTGAGGATCTGGACCGCGGCCGCACCTATCTGCCGGACGCGCACCTGGCCGAGTTCGGCGTCACCCGCGACGACCTGTTCGCCGCGCGCGCGGCGGGCCGGTCCACCCCACGGATCAAGGCACTGATCCGGGCCGAGGTCGCCCGGGCCGACGAGCATTACGCGGCCGCGGCCCCCGGCATCCCACTGCTGCTGCCCGGCTCCCAGGCCTGCATGCGTACGGCCTACGAGCTGTACGGCGGCATCCTCGACGAGGTGGCCGCCGAGGACTACGACGTCTTCACCCGGCGGGCGTCGGTGCCCAACCCGCGCCGGGCTGCGGTGGTGGCCAGGTCTCTGCTGACCCGGTCGGGCACCCCGACGACCACGTTCGCGCGGGTCTGACGTGCGGACGGCCGTCGTTCTGTTCACCCGCGACCTACGGGTGCACGACAACCCGGCGCTCGCGGCCGCCTGCGCCAACGCGGAGCGGATCGTCCCGCTCTTCGTCCTCGACCCGCTCCTGGGACGGCTCTCGGCTAACCGGGCCTTGTTCCTGCACCAGAGCCTGGCCGAGCTGCGCGAGACGCTCCGGCGCCTGGGCGGTGACCTGGTCGTCCGCACGGGTGACCCGGTCGCCGAGGCGATCAAGGTGGCGGTCGAGGCCGGCGCCGAGGGGATCGCGCTGAGCGCCGATGTCAGCGGCTATGCCCGGCGCCGGGAGCAGCGCCTGGCGCGGGAGTGCGAGCGGCACCGCATCTCGCTGCGGCTGTTCCCCGGCACCACGGTCGTGCCGCCGGGCGCCGTGCGGCCAGGCGGCGGAGGCGGGCACTACAAGGTCTTCTCGCCGTACTACCGGGCCTGGGCATCGGCGAAGTGGCGCGACGAGGTGGCCGCGCCCGCACGGATCGTGCTGCCGCCGCGGGTCGCCACCGGAGATCTGCCCGAGCCGCCGACCGGGGAGTCGCCCGGAGCGGCCGCGGGCGGCGAGTCTGAGGGCCGGCGCCGGCTGAAGGCGTGGCTGGGTCGCCTCGGCCCGTACGACGATCTGCACGACGACCTGGCCACCGACGGGACCTCGCGACTCAGCGCGTACGTCCGCTTTGGTTGTGTCTCGCCCTTGACCGTGGCGAACGCGGCACGCGGGAAGGACGGCCCCGGACCGGCCGCCTTCGTTCGCCAGCTCGGCTGGCGCGACTTCTACTACCAGGTCACGGCGGCGTTTCCGGCGATCTCCACCGAGGCCTACCGGCGGGCGGGCGACGGTGAGTGGCGCGACGACCCGGAGGCCTTGCGGCATTGGCAGGACGGGATGACCGGGGTGCCGGTGGTCGACGCGGGCATGCGGCAGCTGCGCGCCGAGGGCTGGATGCACAACCGGGCCCGCCTGATCACCGCGTCGTTCCTGACCAAGCACCTCGGGCTGGACTGGCGGCACGGCGTGCGGTGGTTCTTCCGCTGGCTGATCGACGGTGACGTGCCGAACAACTCGGGTAACTGGCAGTGGGTGGCCGGCACCGGAAACGACACCAAGCCCTACCGCCGGTTCAACCCGATCCGGCAGGCGGAGCGGTTCGACCCCAACGGCGTGTACGTTCGGCGCTACGTTCCCGAATTGACGTCCGTCCCCGGCGGAGCCGTACACCAGCCCTGGCGACTACCGGATACGGTTCGCTCAGGCCTCGACTATCCAGGCCCGCTGGAGTCGCACCGCGACGAGGCGGTGTGGCTGCGGCCCCGACCGGGCGGCAGCGAGTTTCCCGTCCGGTTCGCCGGACGGGATGTGGAAGCGGGTCCTGCCGACCCGTTGCGTTCGTCCGTTGAAGGTCGGCAGGACCCGCGACAAACTGCCCACGACGCCGTCCGGGAAAACTCAGCGGCGGCTGGAAATTCTCAGGCTTCAGTCCGGTCAAGGGTGGCGGCGGGGCGGTCGGACGGGCGGGCCGGCAACGTGCGCCAGGCGCCGTAATGGTGCACCGCGATGCCACCGAAGGCCGCCGTCAGCCGGGTCGCCGCGTCCACCTTGGCCAGTTCTGTCGTCAGCGCGTCCGCGCCCTCCTCGTGAAAGGTGCAATGCGGGCAGTCCGGCAGTGGTCCGGTCTCCGCCGCCAGCCGCACCCGCTTGCCGGCCGTCCTGCCCCGGGCCAGCCAGTCCTGGCTGACCGCCAGCATGGAGTTCGGGCCGGTCGCCGTGTCGCGGTAGCTCATCACTGTCACCCCGTCGACCCGGCGCAGCACCTCGTCGGCCAGGGTGTTGCGGCCGATCTTGTAGCGCCCGAACCAGAACGGCACGTCGGCCTCCAGCCGCAGGGTGCTCGCGGCTCGCATCCGATCCAGCAGCCTCAGGTAGGCAGCCCGGGCCGCCGGCAGGTCGGTGGTCCACCCGTCGGTCAGATACGGCTCGACGTCCAGGTGGATCCCGTCGAAGAGGCCGGTCGACACGACCGTCCGCTGCCAGTCCAGCGCCGCGGCATGGTTGTTGATCCAGCCCGGCTCCCCGCCGAGCGCTCGCAGCTCGATCCGGCCGTCAACGGCCCGCTCCTTGATCTCCTGCAGCCGCGCGAGGCTACCGTCGGTGAGCACCGACGGTGCGACGTGGACGAAGACCTCGGAGACGTTCTGCCGGGTGGCCCACGCGATCACCTGAGCAGCCGGATCGGCGTCCCACAGCCACATGGCCCGGGTGTTCACCGGCGCCGCGGTGAGGCCGGCGCTGCCAGCCGACGAAGCCCCGGGCAATGCCGCGGCGGCGGCCATGAGGATGGCAGTCACCAGCCCTGCCTGCCATCGCCTCCTCATGACCGCCCCCTTGACCGATGTGATTTCTCTTCCGCGGGGAAACAGAATCGGCGGGGGCGACGGTCAGGTGAGAGGTCGCAACGAGGAGATCGCCGTGTCGAGGGCGCTGACCCGGTCGAAGTCGCCGATCCGGCGCGTGGCGTAGGCGATCGCGTGGCCGGTCGCCGGGTCGGCCCAGGCCGCGTTGCCGCCGAGCCCGCCCATGCCCCAGGTCCCGTCGGGCTCGATCTGCACGCCGAGCCCCCACGTCGTGTCCTGGCCGATGAACAGATCCGGGCCCGTGAAGTGCGCCGAGACGAGATCCGCGACGAGGGAGGCACCCAGCAGGCGGTGCCCGTCGAGCACCCCGCCGGCCAGCAGCCCGGAATAGAAGCGCGCCAGCGAATCGGCTGTCGCGTGCAGGTTCACGGCCGGGACGGCAGCCCGGCGCCACAGGTCGCTGTTGAGCACGGCGAGGTCCAGCGGGCCGGCCGGATTCTCAAGGGCCCGCGCGTGCACCGAGCCCGGCTCACCGAGCAGCAGGCCGGGCCGGTCGGGGCGGTCGAATTCAAGCTCCGCGCACCGGGCCGGCTCGGCGACGCCGAAGCCGAAATCCAGCCGCCAGGGCCCGGCGATCTCCTCGGCGACGAAGCGCGCCGGCGGCCGGCCGTCGACCCGGCGCACCAGTTCGCCGAGCAGATGGCCGTAGGTCAGTGCGTGTTCGGCGGCCACTGTGCCCGGCGGCCACTCCGGGCTCGCGGCGGCCAGGTCGGCGCAGAGCAGGTCCCAGTCGCGCCACGCGGAGGGATCCCGCGGCACGGGAAAGAACGGGAGCCCGGCCGTGTGCGTCAGCAGGTGCCGCACGGAAGCATCGGTCGTGAACCGCGGCCAGTGCCGCGCGATCGGATCATCCAGCCCGACCAGGCCGCGATCGACGAGCAACAGCACGGCCAGGGCGATCACCGGCTTGCCCACCGAATAGACGTTGACCAGCGTCTCCGAGCCCCAGGGCCGGGTTTGCGCGGCATCGGACCAGCCCTCGCGCAGGTCCACCACAGGTTCGCCGTGCCGCCGGACAGCGAGGGCGGAGCCGCCCGAGGGCTGCGCAGCGAAAGCGTCGCGGACCGGCTCGTAGCCGGGGGCGACGAAACCGTCGAAAGTGCGGGCCGCTGCCATGGGCGCACGGTACCCGCCGAAGGATGGAAGGCTGGTCCCCATGGGCGAAGCACAGCAAGTGGACGTGGTGGTCGTCGGCCTGGGCGTCGGCGGCGAGGAGGCTGCCGGACGGCTCGCGCAGGCCGGCTTGACCGTCATCGGCATCGAGCACACCCTGGTCGGCGGCGAGTGTCCCTACTGGGGATGCATCCCGACCAAGATGATGATCCGCGCCGGCAACGCGCTCGCCGAGGCCCGCCGCATCCCCGGGCTGGCCGGCACGTCCCAGGTCCAGCCCGACTGGGCGCCGGTCGCCCGCCGGATCCGTGAGCAAGCCACCGACACCTGGGACGACAAGGTCGCCGTCGATCGCTTCACCGGCAAGGGCGGCCACTTCGTGCGCGGCCGGGCCACGATCACCGGGCCGGGCCGGATCAAGGTCGACGAGCGGGAATGGGTCGCGAGCCGGGGCATCGTCATCGCCACGGGCACCACGGCGGTGATCCCGCCGATCGACGGGCTCGCCGGCACGCCGTACTGGACGAACCGCGAGGCCGTCGAGGCCGAGACCCTGCCGGGCACGCTGCTGGTCCTCGGCGGCGGCGCCATCGGCCTCGAGCTCTCCCAGGTCATGGCCCGCTTCGGCGTTCAGGTCACGGTCATCGAGGGCAGCGATCGACTGCTCGCGATGGAGGAGCCCGAGTCCTCGGCGACCGCGGCTTCGGCCTTGGCGGCCGACGGCGTCAAAACCCTGACCGGGGTACGCGCACAGCACGTCACCCACTCCGCCGACGGCTTCTCGGTCCAGCTGTCGGACGGCACCACGGTCACCGGTGAACGGCTGCTCGTCGCCACCGGGCGGGCTGCCCGCCTCGATGGCCTGGGACTCGACACGATCGGTCTCGACCCGTCCGCCCGCTTCCTGAGCACCGACGACCGGATGCGCGCCGCCGACCGGGTCTGGGCCGTCGGCGACGTGACCGGAAACGGCGCCTTTACCCACATGGCGATGTACGAGGCCGACATCGCCGTCCGCGACATCCTCGGGCAGGGCGGACCCGGCGCGGACTACCAGGCCAGGCCCCGCGTCACCTTCACGGATCCGGAGATCGGTGCGGTCGGCATGACCGAGCGGCAGGCCCGCGACGCGGGCATCGACGTGCGGGTGGGCTATTCCAGCCTGCCGTCGTCGTCCCGCGGATTCATCCACGGACCGGGCAACGAGGGCTTCATCAAGCTCATCGTCGACGCGTCTCGGGGGGTCCTGGTCGGCGCCACCTCAGCCGGCCCGGCGGGTGGCGAGATGCTCGGAGCCCTGAGCGTGGCGGTCAAGGCCGAGGTTCCGGTGGCCACGCTGCAGGCCACGATCTGGGCCTATCCGACGTTCCACCGGGCGATCGGCGACGCCCTGCATTCGCTCTAGATCTATAGCTGGAGGGTCGCGGTGACGGTGGTGCCCGCCGTGGAGGTGGCGACGCGCAGCTCGGAAAGCTGCCGGGCGATCCACAGCCCGCGTCCACCGGGCAGCGAAGGCGCGGGCAGGATGTGGCCGGCGAGGGCCGGATCCTTCAGGCCCGTGCCTTCGTCGCTGACCTCGCAGCGCAGGGCGCCCTCGGCCAGCCACAGCCGCAGCCGGCCGGTGCCGCCGCCGTGCCGGACGGCGTTGCTGGCCAGTTCATGGGCGATCAGCACCATCGTGTCGACGACGCGCTCGCCCGCCACGGTGGCGACATGCGCGGCGACCGCCGCCCGCACCCCGTACAGGCTGTCCTCGGTGAAGGTCTGCTCAAGCAGGATCTCGGAGCTTCGCCTCGGCGGGTCCTCCTGGGTCGGCTGGCCGGCCCCGGTCAGCTCAGCGCTCGCCATTGCGCACCAGCATTCGCAGCGCCGGGACGGCTGCCGCCCCCGCGGCTGTCAACGTCCGTTCGATGGGCTCGGGGCACACCACGATCATCCGGCGCGTGTCGGGCAGGTGCGCCGCCGCCCGCAGGATCACCGCGGCCGCCCCGGCGTCGATGAAGTGCAGGTGGTTCAGGTTGAGGTGCACGTCGTGGTCCAGCCGGACGGCCTCGGCGAGCGCGTCGCTCAGCACGCCGGCCCGGGCATAGTCGAGCTCGCCCGCCACCCGTACCCCCGGCGGCACATGCTGCCGGCAGATCCGCAGCACCGGATCCTCGTGATAGACCGTCGCCGCGACCGTGCGGGGATGCACCCGCGCCGCGTAGGCGAGGGTGACCGGGTCGAAGCTCTCCCGGTCGTATTCGCAGATGGCCGTCAACCGACCCGCGGCGAAGAGCCGGCCCACCTCGGACTCGAAGACCAGCAGCTGCTCGGCGTTCGCCTGGGGCCGCGCGGCCCAGCACATGTCCGCGGTGATCCGCAGCCCGGGCCGGCCGTCCCGGTCGGCCCGGGCCATCTCGTGGGCGAGCAGCTCGACCATGGTGCCGGCATCCGGCCCCGAGCCGCCGCCCCACAGCCGGTCAGTGCCGACGACGGTGAGGTCCCGCCCCGCCTCCAGCCCACGGTTCAGCAGCTCGGCGCGCAGTCCGTCGACGCCGACCGCGTCGGTGAAGCAGATGATCCGTTCGCCGCGGCCGTGCCCGGCGGCCACGAAGGCGGCCAGGATGTCGAGCCGCTCCTCCGGGTCCGTGAAGGTCAGACACGCATGGTCGCCAGGGGCGAGCCGATCCACCGGTGTCGTGGCGGCCATGCTTCCTCCAAGTGCGCCCGGGGCTGGAAACGTACCCGATGATCTGCGCTCTCAAGCAAGGTTTGAAGCGGCCGCAAGGGGTAAACCCGCAGGCATGGCACGGCAGATGATTTCCCGGCTGGAGCAGACCGCGGAGCTGGACGCCGTCAGCGATCGCCTCCAGGGCGTCGTCCAGCGGGTGGTCAAGTCCAGACGACTTCAGGATCTCCTGCACGGGACCTGGCTCGGCCACCCCCTGCACCCCGCCCTCGTCCAGCTCCCGGTCGGCGCATTCGTGAGTGCCGCGGTGCTGGACGCGCTGCCCGGGCAGCACAAACCCGCGACGACGCTGATCGCCGTCGGTATGGCCGGCGCCGCTCCGGCGATCGCCGCCGGCTATGTGGACTGGTCCGCGCTGTCGCGCCACCAGCGCCGGGTCGGCCTGGTGCACGCGGCGGCCAACACGGTGGCTCTCGGGCTCTATGCCGGGTCACTCGCGGCGCGCCTCTCCGGCAGGCGAGGGCTGGGCAAGCTTCTGGGGTACGCCGGACTGAGCGCCGCCGGTGCCGGTGCCTACCTGGGTGGGCATCTCTCCTTCGAGCAGGGCGCCCAGATGAACCACGGTTCCTCCGAGGTGCTGCGCCTACCCGAGGACTGGGCCGAGATCGGCGAGGTCGCCGCGCTGCCCGAGGGCAAGCCGACGGTACGCACGATCGGCGACGTCCGGGTGCTGCTGTACCGCCTGGGCGATGACGTCACCGCGATGGTGGAGCGGTGTGGTCACCAGGGCGGCCCACTCGGCGAGGGCGAGGTGACGGGAACGGGTGGGGAGGCCTGCGTGGTCTGCCCGTGGCACGGCAGCACCTTCCGGCTGCGGGACGGCTACGTGATGCATGGCCCCGCGAGCGGGGATCAGTCAACGCTCCGTACCCGGATCCGTGACGGAATGCTGAGCGTGGCTACGCCCTGAACGCGTTTCCGCAGGTCGCGGCGTTGTGGCGTGGGACACGGGGGGCCGATTTGGAGCCCGGGAAACGAGCGGGTAATGTTTTGCGAGCCAGCAGGGAAACGGGCGAGGCAAGCAGAACGAACTGACCAAGTAAAACCGGTCAGGGAGGTCAGCTACCGGCCGTCCTGCTAAATCCTTCGAACTTCGGGATCGTAGCGATGCTGCCCTGTGCAGCTAGCCCCGGACCCGGAACGAAGGGTGCGCTAGGTACGAACGGCACGAACCGGGAGATACCGGTTGACAGGGCCAGGAAGACCTAGTAAAGTTGAACGAGTGCCCCGGGAGCGGGTCGCCGGGTACGGCGGCTAGTGTTTCGGTGTGTGGTTGTTCTTTGAGAACTCAACAGGGTGCTAGATAAGCCAGTGCCAAATTGGTTATGCCTTGGCCGGCTGTCTTCTTTATGGGGATGGTTTGGTTGAGATTTCCTTTGGCAACAGATTGTTTGTTGCCGGGACAGAGTGTTCAACATGGATTTTGTTGGAGAGTTTGATCCTGGCTCAGGACGAACGCTGGCGGCGTGCTTAACACATGCAAGTCGAGCGGAAAGGCCCTTCGGGGTACTCGAGCGGCGAACGGGTGAGTAACACGTGAGGAACCTGCCCTGGACTTTGGGATAACCCTCGGAAACGGGGCTAATACCGAATACGACACGGTCTCGCATGAGATCCGTGTGGAAAGTTTTTCGGTCTGGGATGGTCTCGCGGCCTAGTCAG
>NZ_QHHV01000229.1:0-13580 GCF_003947245.1 Actinoplanes sp. ATCC 53533
CGCGGCGCCGAGCTCGGCGCCGAACTTGCCGGCGGTGTCGTCCCAGGCCTTCTTCCAGCTGCCGTCCTGGAACGACTTGTCCAGGGTGTCGTTGATGAAGGTCCGGAAGGCGGTGTCTTCCTTCTTGACACCGATTCCGTACGGCTCCTTGGTGAAGTTGTCGCCGGCCAGCTTGAACGACGCCTCATCCTTGGCGATGTAGCCGAGCAGGATGACGTTGTCCGTGGTGACGGCGTTGACCTGACCGCCCTTGAGGGCGTCGCGGCACTTGTCGTAGGTGTCGAAGAGCACCAGCTGGCTGCCGACGTCCTTCACGTGCTTCTTGATCTCCTCGGCCGGCGTGGAGCCGGTGACCGAGCAGACCTTCTTGGTGCCGTCCTTGAAGGAGTCCGGCCCGGTGATCGTGGTGTCGTCCTTCTTCACCATGATGTTCTGGCCGGCCTCGTAGTACGGCCCGGCGAACGCGATGCGTTCCTTGCGCTTGTCGTTGATCGTGTAGGTCGCCACGACGAAGTCGACGTTGTTGTTGGTGATCGAGTCCTCGCGGACCTTCGAGGGCGTCTCCACCCACTCGATCTTGTCCTCGGGGATGCCGAGCGCTTTCACGATGTTCTTCGCGACCTCGACATCGAAGCCCTCCGGCTTGCCGGAGAGGCCCTTGAGGCCGAAGCCTGGCTGGTCGAATTTGGTGCCCACCTTGACCGCCTGCGCCTTGTTGAGGCGTTCCATGGTGCTGCCGGCGGCGAACGACGTGTTGCTGCCGGAGCCGGTGTCGGTGGCGCCGTCGTCGCCGCCGCAGGCGGCGAGTCCGAACGTCAGAGCCGCCGCCGTGGCCACTGCGGCTACCCGCGTCAAACGCATCTTTTTCTCCTTCTTCGGTCAGGCTGCCGCGGTGACGGCAGGCCCGAGAGGCACTCAGTGCGTGAGGATCTTGGAAAGGAAGTCCTTGGCCCGTTCGCTCCGAGGGTTGGCGAAGAACTCCTCCGGTTGTGCCTGTTCGACCAGCTGGCCGTCCGCCATGAAGACGACCCGGTTGGCGGCGTGTCGCGCGAAGCCCATCTCGTGGGTGACGACGACCATCGTCATGCCGTCGCGGGCCAGCGACGTCATGACGTCGAGCACCTCGCCGACCATCTCGGGGTCGAGCGCGCTGGTGGGCTCGTCGAACAGCAGCGCCTTGGGCTGCATCGCCAGGGCCCGGGCGATGGCGACGCGCTGCTGCTGACCGCCGGAGAGCTGGGCGGGATACTTGTCCGCCTGGTTGGCGATGCCGACCCGGTCGAGCAGGCTCATCGCGCGCTCCCGGACCACGGCCGGCTTCTCGCCGCGCACCTTGACCGGGCCCAGCATGACGTTCTGCAGGATGGTCTTGTGGGCGAAGAGGTTGAAGGACTGGAAGACCATGCCGACCTCGCTGCGCAGCCGCGCCAGCGCCTTGCCCTCGGCGGGCAGCACCTGTCCGTCGAAGGTGATCGTGCCTGAGTTGATCGGCTCGAGCCGGTTGATCGCCCGGCACAGCGTCGACTTGCCCGAACCCGACGGTCCGATCACGACAACCACCTCGCCGCGATCCACCGACAGATCGATGTCCTGCAGGACGTGGAGCGGGCCGAAGTATTTGTTGACGCCCTCAAGAACGATCAGAGGCTCGCTTGTCGGCACCGTCGGACCACCGTCCCGTCGTTGGGCTCACTCGGATGGGGTCACTCTAAGGTCACGGTTGTATCGGTTCACGCCGAGATTGGTCACGGAGCGGTAACTGTGCAGATGTACGCCCGAAGGGATGTCCACTATGAGCGGTATGGCTGACGCCGATCCGACAGTCGGGATGTGGAGTTGGTGCGCGGCCGGGCGCCTGGACGCGACCGCCGTCCGCGCGGCTCTGTCGGGCGCGCTGGAGCGGCCGGTGACGACTCTGGACGCTCCCGCCGACGGCGCGCTGCTCTGTGACGTCTGGCATGTCGGTGGCGACTTCCCGACCTCGATCGAGTGCTTCCTGGCGCCGGGCGAGATCGCCGAGGCGACCATCGCCAGCGCCGTCGCGGTGCGGCTCGGCGCCGAGGTCCTGCTGCCCGACGACACCCTCAACCCGACGCGGTACGTGCTGGCCGAGCCGGACGGGACGCTGCGGGCCGTGCACGTCGACGAGGTGGAGACCGACGACGGTACGGAGCGCCGGCACGTCCGCCCCTGCACCGGCTCGGATCCGGCCTGTGCCCGCGGCCCGGGTTGCGGCCGTTCGCGGTTCAAGCCCGTCCCGACGCCGGAGCGACCCGCGGCGGCCTAGGGACTACCCTGGTCAATTGCCATGACTACCGAGACCTTTCCCGCCGCCGCCCGCACCTACGACGTGCGCACCTACGGCTGCCAGATGAACGTGCACGACAGCGAGCGCATCTCCGGTCTGCTGGAGGGCGCGGGCTACGTGCGGGCCGCCGACGCCGACGCGGCGGACGTGGTCGTCTTCAACACCTGCGCGGTACGGGAGAACGCCGACAACCGCCTCTACGGCAACCTCGGCCGCCTGCGCCCCACCAAGGTGAAGAACCCGGACATGCAGATCGCGGTCGGCGGCTGCCTGGCCCAGAAGGACCGCGGCGACATCGTCCGGCGCGCGCCCTGGGTGGACGTGGTCTTCGGCACGCACAACATCGGCTCGCTGCCGGCGCTGCTCGAACGCGCCCGGCACAACCAGGAGGCCGAGGTCGAGATCCTCGAGTCGCTCGAGGTCTTCCCGTCGACGCTGCCGACCCGCCGCGAGTCGACCTACGCCGGCTGGGTGTCGATCTCGGTGGGCTGCAACAACACCTGCACCTTCTGCATCGTGCCGGCGCTGCGCGGCAAGGAGAAGGACCGCCGCCCCGGCGACGTGCTGGCCGAGGTCGAGGCCCTGGTGGCCGAGGGCGTGCTGGAGATCACCCTGCTGGGCCAGAACGTCAACTCGTACGGGGTCGAGTTCGGCGACAAGCTCGCGTTCGGCAAGCTGCTGCGCGCCTGCGGCGGGGTCGAGGGGCTGGAGCGGGTGCGCTTCACCAGCCCGCACCCGAAGGACTTCACCGACGACGTGATCGCCGCGATGGCCGAGACGCCGAACGTCTGCCACTCGCTGCACATGCCGCTGCAGTCCGGCTCCGACCAGGTGCTCAAGGCTATGCGCCGCAGCTACCGCTCGGAGAAATATCTCGGCATCATCGACAAGGTCCGTGCCGCGATGCCGGACGCCGCGATCACCACGGACATCATCGTCGGCTTCCCCGGCGAGACCGAGGACGACTTCGAGCGCACCCTCGACGTGGTCCGCCAGGCCCGCTTCTCCAGCGCCTTCACGTTCCAATACTCCAAGCGCCCCGGCACGCCCGCCGCGACGATGGACGAGCAGCTGCCCAAGCAGGTCGTTCAGCAGCGCTACGAGCGGCTCATCGCCACCCTCGAGGACATCACCTGGGCGGAGAACAAGAAGCAGGTCGGCCGCACGGTCGAGGTGCTGGTCGCCACCGGCGAGGGACGCAAGGACGAGCGGACGGGCCGGATGAGCGGCCGCGCCCGGGACGGCCGGCTGGTGCACTTCGCCACCGGCGACCTGACCGGCATCCGGCCGGGCGACCTCGTGCACACCGAGATCACCTACGCGGCCCCGCACCACCTGAACGCCGACGGCGCGCCACTGGGCCACCGCCGCACCCGGGCCGGCGACGCGCACGAGGCAGGCCGCGCCCCGCGCACCGCCGGAGTGACGCTGGGCCTGCCGACCGTGGGCGTCCCGGCGCCGCTGCCCGCGACCACCGGCGGCTGCGCGTTGTAAAGCCCGTCAGAGCGAGTCGACCCGCACGCCGGTGCGCTCGGCCCGCGCCACGCCCCAGTCGTAGAGGGCCTGCAGCACCGGCGCCAGGCTGCGGCCCTCGTCGGTCAGGTCGTATTCGACGTGCGGCGGCACCGTGCCCCGGTCGTGCCGGGAGATCAGGCCGTCGGCCTCCAGCTCGCGCAGCCGCTGGGAGAGCATCTTCTCGCTGATGCCCGGCATCAGCCGGCGCAACTCGCCATAGCGGCGCACGCCCTCCTTCAGGTGCGAGAGCAGCACCGTGCGCCAGCGGCCGCCGACCACGTCGACGGTCAGCTCGACCGGGCAGGAGTAGCGCTTGGGCACGCACCATTATGTGCGTTCTTGCGTAGTGAAGAACACCCATGGTCTCGTGGGGCATGGGGAACACACCGACGCTCTTCGAGTGGGCCGGCGGCACCGACGCGTTCGTCCGGCTGACCACCGCCTTCTATGCCAGGGTCACCAAGGACGAACTGCTCGGGCCGCTCTTCGCCCGGATGGATCCGGACCACGCCCGGTACGTGGCCCTGTGGCTGGCTGAGGTCTTCGGCGGGCCACCCACCTACACCGAGGAACACGGCGGCTACCCGCGCATGGTGGCCAAGCACCTCGGCATGGCGATCACCGAGCCGCAGCGGCGCCGCTGGATCGAGCTCATCCAGGACGCCGCCGACGAGGCGGGGCTGCCCGAAGACCCGGAGTTCCGGGCGGCGTTCCTGGGCTACCTGGAGTGGGGCACCCGCCTGGCCAAGCAGAATTCCCAGCCGGGCGCCGACGTGGTCCGCCAGGCGCCGGTGCCGCACTGGGGCTGGGGAGTGGCGCCGCCATACCGAGGGTGACGAGGGAAGCAGAGCTGGTTCTGCTTCTCTACCCGGGGGTGAGGGAAGCAGAGCTGGTTCTGCTTCCCTACCCCGAGGCGACGGAAGCAGAGCTGGTGACCCTGACCTGGCCGGGACCAAAGCACACGCACAGAGTCCCGCCGCTCAGCCGGTGTCACATCGGCTGCTGGCGGCGGGACTCTGTGCGCGTACCGGAAACGGTTTTGATCTAAAGCTATCCCGCCTGCTCGGCGAGGGAGAGGAACTGGCGCTTGGACGACAGCGCCTGCTCGGCCTCCTTGATGCGGCGGGCGTCGCCCGCCGCCTGGGCCCGGGCCAGCCGCTGCTCGGCCTCGGCCACCTGCTCGCGCATCTGCTGCAGCAGCGGGTTGTCCTGCGGGGTGGTCTTGCGCCACGCCGAGTCCATCGCCACCCGGATGCGCTCCTCGGCGGCCCGCCAGCGGCGGTCCAGCGACGCGGTCGACTCGCGGGGCACCCGGCCGGCGTCGTGCCAGGCCGCCTGGGCGTCGCGGAGCTTGTTCTGGGCGCCGCGCGGGTCCGCGTCGACGTCCAGGGCCTCGACCTCGGCCAGGATGGCCTGCTTCTTCTCCAGGTTGCCCTTGAACTCGGCGTCGCGGGCCGAGAAGACCTCGCTGCGCCGGGTGAAGAAGGCGTCCTGGGCGGCCCGGAAACGCTCCCAGAGGCGCTGCTCGGCCTCCTTGGCGGCGCGGGGAGCGGCCTTCCAGTCGTTCATCAGGTCCTTGAGCCGGTTGGCCGTGGTGGTCCACTCCGTCGACTCGGCGAGGGTCTCGGCCTCCTTGACCAGCTCTTCCTTGGCGGTCTGCGCCTGCTTGCGCTGGCCGTCCAGGGTGGCGAAGTGCGCGCCGCGGCGGCGGGTGAAGCCGTCGCGGGCGGCCGCGAAGCGCTTCCACAGCTCGCCGTCGGTCTTCTTGTCGACGCCGCGGATGGTCTTCCACTCGTCGAGGATCTCCTTGAGCCGGTCGCCCGCGCTCTTCCATCCCGTCGACTCGGCGGCGATCGTCTCCGCCTCCTCGACCAGGGTGGTCTTGCGCGCCAGCGCCTCGCCGCGGGCCACCTCGCGGGCGGCCTTGGCCTCGCCGGCCTTCTCCTCCGCGACCGCGGTCAGCCTGTCCAGGCGCGCGGCGAGCCCGTCGATGTCGCCGACGACGTGTGCCTCGTCGAGGCTCGCCCGGATCCGCTTTACGCTGGTCAGCGAGTGCGCGGCGTCCGCCGCGCCCGACTTGAGCCGGGCCTCGATGAGGTCGACCTCGGTCACCAGGTCCGCGAAGCGCCGGGCGAAGTGGGCCAGGCCCTCCTCGGGTGTGCCCGCCTGCCACGAGCCGACCACGCGGTCGCCCTCGGCCGTCTTCACATACACGGTGCCGTCGGCATCCACGCGCCCGAAGGCCGTCCAGTCGTTCATGAGCCCACCCTCGTTCTCCCGGCTGCGCGAGCCTCGCTGCCCGCGACCGCCGCCATAGCGCAGTCGAATGCCCATCATTCCATCGGCATTCTTTCTCGCGCATTGTCACAGGTCCAACCCGGTTCCGGGGAAGCGCCCGCGAACGACCGTGACCAGCCCGTTACGGTGGCTCCGTGCCATTGCTCCCATATCCCGGAGTCGTCGCGGTCGTCGGACCCACCGCGGCCGGCAAATCCGCCCTCAGCATCGCCCTCGCGCACGCCCTCGGCGGCGAGGTGGTCAACGCCGACTCGATGCAGCTCTACCGCGGGATGGACATCGGCACCGCCAAACTTACCGCTGACGAGCGGGAAGGCGTAGCCCACCACGTCCTGGACGTGTGGGAGGTGAGCGAGCCGGCGAGCGTCGCGGCCTATCAGGAGCTGGCCCGCGCGGCCGTCGACGACGTCCTCGCCCGGGGCCGGGTGCCGCTGTTGGTCGGCGGGTCCGGGCTCTACCTGCGGGCGGTGCTGGAGGAGTTCAAGTTTCCCGGCACGGATCCCGCCATTCGGGAGCGGCTCGAGCGGGAACTCGCCGCGGCGGGCCCGGCGCCGCTGCACGCGCGGCTGCTGACGCTCGACGAGCCCGCCGCCACGAAGATCCTGCCGTCGAACGGGCGGCGCATCGTCCGGGCCCTGGAGGTGATCGAGCTGACCGGCGCGCCGTTCACCGCGGCGCTGCCGTCGCCGACGCCGTACTACCCGTCGGTGCAGCTCGGCGTCGACCGGGAGACCGAGGCGCTGGACCGGCGGATAGCCGAGCGGGTGGACCTGATGTGGGCGGCCGGCCTGGTGGACGAGGTGCGCGGGCTGGACGGGCTGCGCGAGGGCCGGACGGCGAGCCGGGCCCTGGGCTACCAGCAGGCGCTCGCCCAGCTCGACGGCGAACTGACCGAGGAGCAGGCCGTCGAGGAGACCGTGCGGGCGACCCGCCGCTTCGTCCGCCGGCAGCGCTCGTGGTTCCGCCGCGACCCGCGGATCACCTGGCTCGACGGCGCGTCGCCGACCCTGACGGAGGACGCGTTGGCGGCCTGCGCCGCGGCTACGCCATGATGGACCGCGTGTTGTTCACCAAGGGCCACGGCACCGGCAACGATTTTGTCATCCTCGGCGACCCGGACGGGGCGCTCGGGCTGACCCCCGAGCTGGTCGCCGCCCTCTGCGACCGGCACCGCGGCATCGGCGCCGACGGTGTGCTGCGCGTCGTGCGCAGCGCCAAGCACGCCGACGGCGCGGGCTACGCCGCCGACGCCGAATGGTTCATGGACTACTGGAACGCCGACGGCTCCATCGCCGAGATGTGCGGCAACGGCGTCCGGGTCTTCGTCCGCTACCTGCTGGCCAACGGCCTGGCCACGCCCGGCCCGGAGGGCCTGCCGGTGGCCACGCGGGCCGGCGTCGTGCGCGCGCTGCCCGGCGCGGAGACGATCGCCGTCCACATGGGCACCCCCAAGGTGTACGCGGCCAGCACGGCGACCGTGGGACCGCTGACCTTCCCCGGTGTCGCGGTGAACTGCGGCAACCCGCACCTGGTCTGCGGCATGCACGAGAACCCGCCGCTCAGCTCGCTCGACCTGCACGTGGCTCCGGGGTTCGACCGGGCACTGTTCCCGTCGGGCGTGAACGTCGAGTTCGCCACGCCGGCCGCCCCGGTCGAGGGCGCTGACCTGCACGTGCACATGCGGGTCTACGAGCGCGGCTCGGCCGAGACGCTGTCCTGCGGCTCCGGCGCGCTCGCGGTCGGCGCGGTGGCGCTGCGCGACGCCGGAATGACCGAGGGTGTCGTCGCGGTGGACCTGCCGGGCGGCCGGTTGACGGTCACCCACGCCGACGGCGCCTGGTGGCTCGCCGGCCCGGCGGTGCTGGTCGCCACGGGCGAGGTCGACCCGGCGGCCCTCTGATGGCCGGGCCGCACCGCGTGGCGCACCGCGGCTATTCCGCCGTCGCGCCCGAGAACACGCTCCCGGCCCTGGCCGCGGCGGTGTTGGCCGGCGCGACGCTCGTCGAGTTCGACGTGCGGACCACGGCCGACGGGGTGCCCGTGGTCATCCACGACCGCACGGTGGACCGCACCACGGACGGCGCCGGTCAGGTCGGCGAGCTGACCCTGGACGAGCTCTCCGCGCTGGACGCCGGTTCCTGGTTCTCCCCGGCGTACGCGGGGACCCGGATCCCGCTTCTGCGCGAGGTCATCGATCTGCTGCGCCCGCACGCGGCGGGTGTCACCCCCGGGACAGAGCTGCTGCTGGAGATCAAGCCGCCGGCCACCCTGGAGCAGGTGAAGGTCATCATGGGCCAGGTCACCGACGCCGGCCTGCTGGACCGCACCGTCGTGCAGAGCTTCGACCCCGCCGTGGTGCGGCTGGCCGCCGACGCCACCCCCGACGTGCGCCTGGGCCTGCTGCGGCACGGCTTCGACGACGATCAGGTGCTCCGCGCCCAGGAGTTGGGGGTCAGCTACGTCAACCCGGCCCTGCGGGCGGTGCTCGCCGCCCCGGCGACGGTGGCCGGGCTCGCCGAGGCCGGCGTCGGCGTGATGCCGTGGACGCCCAACGACATCGCGCTCTGGCCCGAACTGGTCGAGGCCGGCGTCGCCGGCCTGATCACGGACCGCACCGGCGAGCTGACCGGCTGGGCCACCGCGAGCGGCCTCACCTGACCAGCCCGCCCGAGCCGTCCGCGTCTCGCGAAAGCCCGAGCGCCGTCTGTGTCCCGCGGTAGCCCGGGCTGTGCGTGTCTCGCGGTAGCCCGGGCTGTGCGTGTCTCGCGGTAGCCCGGGCTGTGCGTGTCTCGCGGTAGCCCGGGCTGTGCGTGTCTCGCGGTAGCCCGGGCTGTGCGCGTCAGAAGGTCGTCTCGGGCGCCCGTTCCAGCTCGACCTCGGGCACGGCCGCCTGGTTGACCGTGGGGTGTGCGCCCTTGACCACCGCGCGGATCGCCGCCGCCACCGCCGGGGTCACCCGCGGGTCGAAGACGCTGGGCACGATCACCGTCGGGTTGAGCTTGTCCTCGCCGACCACGTTCGCGATGGCCATCGCCGCGGCCAGGGCCATCTCCTCGGTGAACGCCTCGGCGCTGACGTCGAGCATGCCGCGGAACACGCCCGGGAAGGCCAGCACGTTGTTGATCTGGTTCGGCTGGTCCGAGCGGCCGGTCGCGACCACCGCGGCGTGCTGGCGGGCCTCCCGCGGGTCGACCTCCGGGTCCGGGTTGGCCAGCGCGAAGACGATCGACTTGTCCGCCATCTTGGCGATGTCGTCCCCGGTCAGCAGGTTCGGCGCGCTGACCCCGATGAACACGTCCGCGCCGACGATCGCCCCGGGCAGGTCGCCGGAGTAGTTGTCGCGGTTGGTGTGCTCGGTGAGCCACTGCCAGGTCGGGTTCAGGTCGTCCATGCCGCGGTGCAGGGCGCCCCGGCGGTCGTACGCGATGATGTCGCCCACGCCCTGGCGCAGCAACAGCTTCATGATCGCCGTGCCCGCGGCCCCGGCGCCGGAGACCACGACCCTGACGTCCGACAGGTTCTTGCCGACCACCCGCAGCGCGTTGGTCAGCGCGGCCAGCACGCAGATCGCGGTGCCGTGCTGGTCGTCGTGGAAGACCGGGATGTCGAGCAGCTCGCGCAGCCGCGCCTCGATCTCGAAGCACCGCGGCGCGGCGATGTCCTCGAGGTTGATCCCGCCGTAGGCCGGCGCGATCGCTTTGACGATGGCGACGATCTCGTCGGTGTCCTGGGTGTCGAGCACGACCGGCCACGCGTCCACGCCGCCGAAGCGCTTGAAGAGCGCGGCCTTGCCCTCCATCACCGGCATGGCGGCGGCCGGGCCGATGTTGCCCAGGCCCAGCACGGCCGAGCCGTCGCTGACCACGGCGACCGTGTTGCGCTTGATGGTGAGCCGGCGGGCGTCGGCCGGATTCTCCGCGATGGCCATGCACACCCGCGCCACGCCCGGCGTGTACGCCCGGGACAACTCGTCGCGGTTGCGGAGGGCGACCTTCGAGTTCACCTCGATCTTGCCGCCCAGGTGCAGCAGGAAGGTGCGGTCGGAGACCTTGCGGACGTCGACGCCGTCCTGCTCCTCCAGCTGCTTGACCACCTGGTCGGCGTGGCTGGAGTCGGCGGTGTCGCAGGTGAGGTCGACGAGCACCCGGGTGGGATCGGAGTCCACCACGTCGAGTGCCGTCACGATCGCGCCGGCCTCGCCGACGCAGGTGGTGAGCCGGCCGATCGACGAGGCGTCGGCGGTCACAGCGATACGGATCGTGATCGAGAATCCTGCGCTAGGCAGGCGGGTGGTCACCACGGTGTTCCCTCCGTCGTTGGCGGGTGAGTACCCGCATTGTTGCCCCACGGGAATATTAGGTCGCCGCGCGGTGGTTACCGATGAGTCAGACACTCCTGCGATGGGCCCCGCCACGTTATGTGGATGCGCCGACACGTTCGGCGTGCCACGATCGGGCGGAGGAGGTCACCTTTGCGTACTGAGGCACTAGAACCGGAAGTCACCACCGGTGAGCTGGAGCTCGAGGAGCGCCACTCGCTGCGGCGGGTCGCCGGTCTCTCCACCGAGCTCACCGACGTCACCGAGGTCGAGTACCGCCAACTGCGACTCGAACGGGTGGTCCTGGTCGGCGTCTGGACCGGCGGCAGCATCGCCGACGCGGAGAACTCGCTCACCGAGCTCGCCGCGCTGGCCGAGACGGCCGGGTCCGAGGTGCTCGAGGGCCTCATCCAGCGCCGCAGCCAGCCCGACGCCGCGACCTTCATCGGCCGCGGCAAGGTCGACGAGCTGCGCGACGTGGTCATCGCCACCGGCGCCGACACGGTCATCTGCGACGGCGAGCTCTCGCCCTCGCAGCTGCGCAAGCTCGAGCAGCAGGTCAAGGTCAAGGTCGTCGACCGCACCGCGCTGATCCTGGACATCTTCGCCCAGCACGCGAAGAGCAAGGAAGGCAAGGCCCAGGTCGAGCTGGCCCAGCTGCAATACCTGCTGCCGCGCCTGCGCGGCTGGGGTGATTCGCTGTCCCGCCAGGGCGGTGGCGCCGGTGGTTCCGGCGGCGGCGTCGGCACGCGTGGTCCCGGTGAAACCAAGATCGAGACCGACCGCCGGCGGATCAACACCCGCATCTCGCGGCTGAAGCGCGAGATCAAGGCCCTGCGGACGGTACGCCAGACCAAGCGCTCCAAGCGCACCAACAGCGGCGTGCCCGCGGTGGCGATCGCCGGCTACACCAACGCCGGCAAGTCGAGCCTGCTCAACCGCCTCACCTCGGCGGGCGTGCTGGTGGAGGACGCGCTGTTCGCGACCCTCGACCCGACGACCCGCCGGACCGCGGCCGAGGACGGGCGCGTCTTCACGCTCTCCGACACGGTCGGCTTCGTCCGGCACCTGCCGCACCACATCGTCGAGGCGTTCCGCTCGACGCTGGAGGAAGTGGCTTATTCCGACCTGGTCGTGCACGTGGTCGACGGCGCGCATCCGGACCCCGAGGGTCAGGTCGTGGCGGTCCGCGAGGTGCTCGGCGAGGTGGGTGCCGACCGCATCCCCGAGCTGCTGGTCGTCAACAAGATGGACGCGGCCGACGAGGAGACCATCCTGCGGCTCAAGCGCGCCTGGCCGGACGCCGTGTTCGTGTCGGCGCGCTCGGGGCTGGGCATCGACGCGCTGCACGCGGCCATCGCCCAGCGGCTGCCGCGGCCGGCGGTGGACCTCCGGGTGCTGCTGCCGTACGACCGGGGCGATCTGGTCGCCCGGATCCACCGCGGCGGACAGGTGCTGGACAGCCGGCACACCGAACAGGGCACGGAGTTGCGGGTCCGGGTGGGCGAACAGCTCGCCGCCGACCTTCAGAACTTCCTGGCCCCGTGACCCGGCGGCCCGGCTGACCAGGGTTGATCCACGCGTAACACCGGTTCGAGACGCCGCATGCGACACTGATCGGATGCGGCGTCTCGTGTTCCCGGTCATCCTCGCCTCCGGGTTGGTGATAATGGGGGCCGTGCCCGCCTATGCCGAGCCCGCTCCCGCGGCGACTTCGGCCAAGGCAGCGGCCGGCAAGAAGATATGCAAGATCACCGATCCGCTCCTGCCGGAGCTGTCGGGGATGGTGGCCACCAAGAGCGGCTTCATCGTCGTGAACGACGGCACCGACGAGGCCAGCCGACGCAAGATCTTCTTCCTCGACACCAAGTGCGGAGTCACCAAGAAGGTCGATTTTCCGTCGCGCCCGCTCGACCCCGAGGACCTGGTCCTCTCCCCGGACGGCGACACGCTGTGGATCGCGGACACCGGCGACAACGCCGCCCGGGAAAACAAGGACAACGTCCGCCGGACGATCGCGCTGTGGTCGATGCCACTCAGCGGCGCCAAGGAACCGACGATCCACCGCGTGTCGTATCCGAACGGCGACAAGCACGACGCCGAGGCCCTGCTGTTCAACGGTGACGGCACGCCGATCATCGTGACCAAGGAAGTCTCCGGCAAGACCCTGCTCTACACGCCGACGGCCGCGCTGAAGAAGAACAACGAAGCGGGCGTGCCGCTGAAGAAGGCCGGCGAGATCGAGCTGTCGGGCAGCGACACCCCCGGCATCCCGATCGCCCGGCTGGCCCAGACCACCGTGACCGGCGGCGCGGTGGCGCCCGGTGGCGGCAGGGTCACCCTGCGGACCTATCTGGACGCGTACGAGTGGGACGTGGCCGACGGCGACGTGCTCGGCGCCCTGAAGAACAAGCCCCGCAAGACCCCGCTGCCGAACGAGCCGTTCGGCGAGGCGATCACCTACAGCGCGGACGGCAAGACCTTCTACACGGTGTCGGACATGGGCGCGGGCGCCGACCCGGAGTCCGCGAACTACATCCTGCGGTACACGCCGGCCACGAAGATCGTCGAAGCGAAGTCCGCGGCGGCGTCCTCGGCGGGCGCGGCCGACGGCGCCTCCTGGTATTCCGACCTGAGCCTGACCGACATCACCTACCTGATCGGCGGCGTCGGCGTCCTCGGCCTGATCCTGGTCGGCGCGGGCGTCTTCGGCATCGTTCAGGCCCGCAAGAAGCGCAAGCTGGAGCCGGTCGCGAAAGAGCCCGACCCGGCCACCGGCCCGGACCCGCTCGACGCGGAGACGGAGCTGCTGTCGGTCGGCGGCCCGGCCCAGCGCCCGGGCGCCTACGGCGGCAACCGCCCGCCCGTGGGAGCCGCGTCCGGCCCCGGCGTCTACGGCGGCAAGCCCGCCCCGGCAGCGCCCGTGAAGGGCGACGGCGTCTACGGCGGCGGTCGTCCGCCGCAGGCTCCGCCGGGGGGCCGCCCGCCGCAGGGTGGTCCGCCCGCTGGTCGCCCGCCGCAGGGTCAGCCCGCGGGGCGTCCCGGTCAGGGTGGTCCGCCCGCCGGCCGGCCTGCCGGTGGCCGTCCTGGTGTGCCGCCGACCGTGCCCGGTGTGCCGCCTGCCGGCCCCGGTGGTGGGCC
>NZ_QHHV01000022.1:0-90262 GCF_003947245.1 Actinoplanes sp. ATCC 53533
CCACGCCACCGAAGCCGGCAACTCCCCAGAGACGGCCCACGCCACCGAAGCCGGCAACTCCCCAGACGACGGCCCACGCCACCGAAGCCGGCAACTCCCCACGAGACGGCCCACGCCACCGAAGCCGGCAACTCCCCAGAGACGGCCCACGCCACCGAAGCCGGCAACTCCCCAGAGACGGCCCACGCCACCGAAGCCGGCAACTCCCCGGAGACAGTCCGGGCCACTGTGGTGGCGGCGCCGGAGCCGGCCGCCCGCTCGACGGCGCGTCCCGCGGAGGCCGGCGAGTGGCGGGGCATCGTCCTGATCACCGGCACGGACACCGACGTCGGCAAGACGATCGTCACCTCGGCGATCGTCGCCGCCGCGCAGGCCGCCGGGTTGCACGTCGCGGTGATCAAGCCGGGCCAGACCGGCACCGCCGAGGGCGGCCCCACCGACATCGACCTGATCACCCGCCTGGCGCACCCGCACACCACGCGCACCCTGGCGTCGTATCCGGAGCCACTGGCCCCGCTCGCGGCGGCCCGGGTGGCGGGGATGGCGCCGCTGGAGCTCTACGAGGTCGTGGACGCGGTCCGGGCCGAGGCCGACAAGCACGATCTGGTGCTCGTGGAGGGTGCCGGCGGCCTGCTGGTGCCGATGGGCGTACGCCCCTCGGGCGCGGCCTGGACGGTGGCCGACCTGGCCACGACGCTGGGTGGACAGACGATCGTGGTGGCCCGCGCCGGCCTGGGCACCCTGAACCACACCGCCCTGACGCTGGAGGCGCTGGAGCGTCGCGGCGTGCCGGCCAAGGTGGTGCTGGGCGCGTGGCCCGCGGAGCCCGAGCTGGTGCACTGGGCAAACCTCACCGAGCTGGTCCCGCACCTGGTGGGCGCGCTGCCGGACGGCGCCGGCGCGATGGAGCCGGGCGTCTTCCAGCGCTCCGCCCCCGGCTGGCTCACCCCGGCCCTGTACGGCGTCCTCGACGACTGGCGAGTCTGGGCCGACGAGGTCAGCTGAGACCCGCGCCTCGGCACCGAAAGGGGGTTCGCAGGGTTTTTCCTGCCTGCCGCCGAGCGGTCGTAACCGAGTGTCGATAGCCTGTGTGGCTTGTGACCCAACCGCCTGAGGGGCTGAAACTGTCGTGGATGGCATAGGCGGGCAGGTCTTGCTCGTGCTGGTGCTGGTGCTGGTCAACGCGGTCTTCTCCGGCAGCGAGATGGCGCTGGTGTCGTTGCGTGACAGCCAGGTGCACAAGCTGGAACGAAATTCCCGCCGCGGCCGGGTGCTGGGCCGGCTCACCCGGGACCCGAACAGGTTCCTGGCCACTATCCAGATCGGCATCACGCTGGCCGGCTTCCTGGCCTCCGCGGCCGCCGCGGTCTCGCTGTCCAAGCCGCTCGTCGAGCCGCTGGGCTTCCTCGGCTCGGCCGCCGAACCGGCCTCCATCGTGCTCGTCACCATCGTGCTGACCTTCGTCACGCTGGTGATCGGGGAGCTGGCCCCGAAGCGGATCGCCATGCAGCGCACCGAGGGCTGGGCGCTGCTGGTCGCCCGGCCGCTGGACATCCTGTCGACGATCTCGCGCCCGGCGGTCTGGCTGCTCAGCGTCGCGACCAACCTGATCGTACGGCTGGCCGGCGGTGACCCGTCGGCGCAGCGCGAGGAGGTCAGCACCGAGGAGATCCGCGACATGGTCGCGGCCCAGCAGGACTTCTCGATCGAGCAGCGCACCATCATCAGCGGCGCCTTCGAGATCGCGGACCGGATCCTGCGGGAGATCCTGGTGCCGCGCCGCGACGTGCTGACCCTGGCCACCGGGCTGGCCGCGCCGGAGGCGCTGACCCAGCTCATCGCCGGCGGGCACTCCCGCGCGCCGGTGGTCGGGCCGGCCGGGCTGGACGACGTCTTCGGCGTCGTGCACCTGCGGGACCTGGTCGGCGCGCAGGGGCCGGTCGACGCGGTGGCCCGGCCGGGGTTGTTCCTGCCGGAGACGCTGCGGGTCTCGGACGCGCTGCGCCAGATGCGCTTGGAGCGCCAGCAGATCGCGCTGGTGGTCGACGAGCGCGGCGCCATCGACGGCATCATCACGATGGAGGACCTGGTCGAGGAGATCGTCGGGGAGATCTACGACGAGACGGACCGGGACGTGCAGTCGGTGGTGAAGGAGCCGGACGGCGCGCTGCTGATGCCGGGCTCGTTCCCGATCCACGACCTGCCCGACATCGGGTTCGACGGGGCCGGCGACGAGGGCGACTACACGACCATCGCGGGCATGGTGCTGGCCGCGCTCGGGCACATCCCCACCGATCCGGGCGAGGTGGTGACGCTGCCGCAGTTCACGGCCGAGGTGGTCGAGGTGACCGGGCGGGCGATCACCCGGGTCCGGCTGCGCGCCGTCCCCCGCGCCACCGAGGACGACGAGGACTGACTTTCCCGCCTCACAGTTTGTGCGATATTCGCGCCCGTCGCGACCATCGTGGCTATTTCGGCGTTCGTAGCCATTGCGGATGACCTGGTTACTTTCACTAGGCTCACAGTGACCGCGAGCGATCATTGCGTGAGGTGGTTCCCCCATGACGAACAGCAGCCCGGCGTCGGGCGAGGCCTATGAATACCTGGACAACGTCAGCCCCGAGGAGCAGCGCCGCCTCGAGGCGGTGCGCCGCTACCGGCTCGTGGACCAGCCGGTGGAGGACGCGTACGACCGGATCGCCTTCGTGGCGGGCGCCATCTTCGACACTCCCATCGCGACGGTGTCGCTGGTGGAGCAGGACCGCGTCTGGCTCGCCGCCTGCCAGGGCCTGACCGGCGTCCGCGAGATCGGCAAGGAGCCGGGCCTGTGCGCCTCGGTCATCGCGCAGGACGACGTCTACGTGATCAACAACGCCGCCGTCGACCCCCGGACGCTGGAGCACCCGCTGGTCCGCGGCGAGCTCGGCCTGCGGTTCTACGCCGCGGCCCCGATCCGCACCCACGACGGCTACCGGCTGGGCACCGTCAACGTGATCGACAACCGCCCGCGGGACGCGACGAAGCGGCAGCTCACCGCCCTGGAGCACCTCGCGTCGATGGTCGCGGACGAGCTTGAGCTGCGGCTGATGGTGATCCGCAGCGCCGCCGCCGAGCAGCGCATGCGCGAAAGCGTGCACTGAGGACGACCCGGACCAGTCAACAAGTGAGGGGCGGCCGGCACCGGCCGTCCCTCACTCTTTGTAGGTGCCATATGGCAGATAGCGACAGAGCAACCATCCATATGCCTTGTGTTACCGCCGTCGATGCCGCAAACTGGGTGACACAGCGGTCACACGTAGCCAAAAAGGGCATCGTGGTGCCGCGCATCCGGGAGGGAGCGGCCCGATGTCAGTACGACGGAACCGGCCCCGGCCCCGCAGCGTCGAGCACAGGCTCGCCCGCCGCGAGGCGCACCGCCTGACCCCCCATCGGCGGGGCGTCACCAGCAAGAAGATCGCGACGAAGCGGACCCGATTCGGGTCCGTTCTTCGTCTGGCCACCGGCATCGGCTCCCTGCTGGCGTCCGTCGCGGCCATCGCCCACCACGTGATCCAGATGATCCGTGGGTCGTGAGGCGAGAGGCGTAGAAATGCCTGGCACCGGGTAACGCCGGTGCCATGCGGACTCCCCGGAAAGTCGCCGTGGTCGCCCACCGGCGCAAGACGCTCGGCGGCGGGCTCGACGAGCTGCGCCGGCTCATCACCGACGAAGGCGTCGACGAGCTCGCCTGGCACGAGGTGCCGAAGAGCCGCAAGGCACCCAAGCAGGTGCGCAAGGCGCTCGCGACGGAGCCGGACCTGCTGCTGGTCTGGGGCGGCGACGGCATGGTGCAGCGCTGCCTGGACACCCTGGCGCGGACCAAGGGCGGCGCGAAGGTCCCGGTCGGCATCATCCCGGCCGGCACGGCGAACCTGCTCGCCACCAACCTCGGCGTGCCGCACGACCTGGCCGAGGCGGTGCGGATCGCCTTCCACGGCGAACGGCACAAGATCGACCTGGGCGTGCTCAACGGCGAGCACTTCGCGGTGATGGCGGGCATCGGCTTCGACGGCGCGATGATCCAGGACGCGGACGGCAAGCTGAAGGACCGGCTGGGCAAACTCTCGTACGTCTACACCGGCCTGCGCCACCTGGACGGCGAGGCCCCGAAGGCGGCGATCAAGGTGGACGGCACACCCTGGTTCGCCGAGCACGCGAGCTGCGTGCTGGTCGGCAACGTCAGCACGGTGACCGGCGGCATCAAGGCCTTCGACGACGCGAAGCCGGCCGACGGCTGGCTGGACGTGGGGGTGGCGACCGCGCGCGGGGTGACCCAGTGGGCCCGCACGATGGGCCGGATGGCGGTGGGCCGTTCCGAGGACTCGCCGTTCGTGCACATGACCCGCGCCCGGCGGATCGACGTGAAGCTGAAGAAGCCACTGACGTACGAGTTGGACGGTGGCGCCCGGGGCGCGGTCAAGAGAATCCGCGTAGAGGTCGCGCCGGCCGCCGTCAAGGTCTGTGTCCCCCATCAGCGAATCGGATAAGCGACAGAAAGTGCATGTCACCTTACGTACCGCTAATTCTGGTTTATAGCTCTTAAGGCCGATCAATCCCCTGGTCCGTAGCGGTGCAGCGACCCCACACTGATGGCGTCGGGCACCGCTACGCATCTCCAGGGGGTTCGCAATGCCGTACCACCAGAGTTCCGCAGTGAGCGTCGCAACGGTCATGACCGCCGCCACCGTCATCGTCATCGGCTACCGCCTCGGCCGGGCCCACGCGGCCTGGCGAGACGTCCGCTCCACCAAGCGCGACCTGCCGGCCAAGCGCCGGATCGCCTGGGGACACACGTGGCCGCTCGTGTTCGGAGCGTTCTTCCTGTTCCTCACCGCCGCAGCCGCTGCCTACGACGCCAGCCACTGAGAACGCCGGCCACCACGAACGCATGTCGGGTTTGCTATGTGTGGCCGGGTGGCCACGGAACTGGCAGAGTGCCGGCATGATTTGGACCGGACGGGCTGACGAGGCCGCCGCGCTGGGGTTGTTGCTGGATCGGACCTATGCCGATGCGGCCGCGGCGGCCGAGCACCCCCGGCTGCTCGATCGGGAGTTCCTGATCGGCCAGTTCGATCTCTGGGACGACCATCTGCTGCCCGCCGTGGCCGCGGGGAGCGCCTCCCTGCGCACCCGGCGGGCCACGGCACGGGCGGTGTGGCGTCGGCTCGGGTTCGTGGCCGGCGCCGATCATCGGGCCTGGATGGCCGATCACCTCGACGGCCTCGGCCTTGATCCCGGCGCGCTGCTGGGTCCCGCGTGGCATGATCGCCGGCCGTTCCGCAGCCAGGACGGCCGGCTCCTGCCCGCCGCGCAGCCGCTGACCGGCGCGTCCACGGCGCTGATCAATGCCGACTACGACCTGGCCGGCGGGGGCGTCGAGGGCGCTCGGATGGAGTTGTCCGGCCCGGACCTGTCGCGGATCGGCGGATTTCTGAAGCTGTCGGCGGGCGGCCGGCGCTACCCGGCGGCCGCCGGGGCGCCGCCGGAGCTGCACTTCCGCTTCGGTACGGCGACCACGTTCGGCTTCCCGCATGCCGAACGGGGCTCGGTGCGGTTGTCCGGGCCGCCGTCCGTCGAGATGACGCCGGACGGGGTCAGCCTCGGTGTGCCCGCTTCCCCGATGGATCTCCGGCTGGCCGCCCGGGGCGTGACCTGGTATCCGCTCGACGATCTCTGGCACGAATCGGCGGCGGCGCGCGACGCCGACGCGGGCGCCTACGAGAGCGGGCCGGAGCTTCCTGAGCACCGATCACCCGCCGGCCCGGCGGGCACGCTGCAGGTGCTCCAGTTTCTGATCATGAGGCAGCTGCGGATGATGCGCTACGCCGGGCAGCTGCGGCGCTGGGAACTCGCCGCGGCGGGATCCCTCTGCCGGGGGATCAACGCGGAGCTCTTCCGGGTGCGGCCGGCAGCGTTGCGGTCCCGGACCGCAGCGCGCCGGCTGCGGTCGATGATGGAGACCGACGACGGCCTGTCCCGTGCCTTCCTCCGGCGCACCGGCCGCGAGATGCGCCTCGACGTCCCCGGGGTGCCCGGCGCGGTGCCGCCCACCCCGGTCCGGATCACCGTCGGCACCGCCGGGCGGCTGCTCGACGCGCTGGACTTCACCGCCGGCCGGTTGCGCCTCGTGGACGTCGTCGCCGACCGGACCGTCATCCACCTGGACGCCTGCCACGCGGGACGGGACACAATCGTCATCCTCGTGCTCGACGAACCGCAGGGCTGCGCGCCGCTCACGGTCACCCCGGACGGCCTGGCCCTCGCCCGCCGACCCGTCCTGGCGGCGACCGCCGACGACATCTCCCTGACGATCCCGCTGCCCGGCGGCGACTGGACAGCCCGGGCCGCCGCCGGCTCCTGCTACGTCGACTGAGCCGAGATCAAGCGATCGCTTGCCACCAGCCGTCCACCGCGGGTGGGTTGTCGACGTCCACCCGCTCGCCCGGGCGCGGCACGGCCAGCCGCACGTCCCGGGCCTTCGCCTCGCGCCACGCCCGGTCCGCCGGCTCCGGCCAGTCGTGCAGGGCCAGGTTGAAGGTGGCCCAGTGCACCGGGATCATCAGCCCGCCCCGCACGTCCACGTGGGCCGCGACGCCGTCCTCGGGCAGCATGTGGATGTCCGGCCAGGCGTCGCCGTAGGCGCCGATCTGCACCAGCGTCACGTCGAAGGGCCCGTGCTCCTCGCCGATCCGCGCGAAGCCCGGGAAGTATCCGGTGTCGCCCGAGTAGAACACCTTGCGGTTCGGTCCGGCGATCACCCAGGACGCCCACAGCGTCTCGTCGCGGGAGAAGCCCCGGCCGGAGAAGTGGCGGGCCGCCGTCGCGATGAACTCGACGCCCGCCACGGTCGCGCGCTCGTTCCAGTCCAGCTCGATGATCCGGGTCGGCGGCACGCCCCAGCGCTCCAGGTGCGCGCCGACGCCCAGCGGCACCAGGAACGGCGCGGCCTGCAGGTCCACCAGGTTGCGGATCGATTCCATGTCCAGGTGGTCGTAGTGGTCGTGGGAGATCAGCACCGCGTCGATCGGCGGCAGCTCGCGCAGCGCGATCGGCGGCTCGTGCAGCCGCTTCGGGCCGCTCAGCCGCGACGGGGAGCAGCGCTCGCTCCACACCGGGTCGAGCAGGACCCGGCGGCCCTCGATCTCGATCAGCGCCGACGAGTGGCCGTACCAGGTGACGTAGAGCCCGGCCGGGTCGCCGCCGGTCTCCGGCCGCACCAGCGGGATCGGCAGGGACGGGTGCCGGCGGTCGCGGTCGGTCAGCGTCGACGCCAGGATCCGCGGCATCGCGGCCGCCGAGAGCATGCTCGCCGGCACGGTGTTGCGGAACTTGCCCTCGGCGAACTGCGGGGAACGGCGGTATCGCTCGCCGCGCTCCCCGTCGGCCCGGGCGCCGATCTTGCGGGCGCCGATCTGCGCGGGGATGTCACGCGCTGCCCATGCCGCCGCGGCCCCCAGCGCCAGGGCAACCCACACCCCGGTGCGCCCCCGCCGGCCGTCTGCCTGTTTCGCCATCCGTGCATCCTCCGTGTCAGCTCTGTCCCCCGACGGCCAAGTCTGACCGCCCGCGGGCGGTCAGCGCCACCGTCGTGCTGTGGATCTCCTCAGGAAGGCGCTGGTATGTCACACTGCCGCCGTGACTGTCGACACCCTGCAGACCCAGCAACAGCTCATCGTGCGCCAGCGCATCCGCTTGATGGTCAACCAGTACGAGGTCCACGCCGTCGCCCCCGACGGTTCCGAGGCCGGCGTGCTCGCGTTCGCCCAGCAGAAGCGGATGGCGTTCAAGGAGCAGGTGACCCTCTACACCGACGACACCAAGACGACTCCCGTCCTGGGCTTCAAGGCCCGTCAGGTCCTCGACCTCGGCGCCACCTACGACATCACGGACGCCGCCGGTAGTCCTATCGGCCTGTTCCGCAAGAACTTCAAGGAATCGCTGCTGCGCTCGACGTGGCACCTCGAGCAGCCCGGCTACGGCGAGATGATCGGCCGGGAGACCAACCTGACCGTCGCGATCCTGCGCCGGTTCGTCGACTCGCTGTCCTGGCTGCCCTACCACTTCGAGTTCCTGATGGCCGGCCGCCCGGCGTTCTCGGTGGTCAAGAAGTGGGGCCTGCGCGACAAGTACGTCGTGACGATCCACGACCCGCAACTGGACCGCCGCCTGGTCGCCGCGATGTCGGTGGCCCTGGACGCGCTGCAGTCCCGCTGATCTGATGCATTAGCGTCGGGCGCATGGACGATCCGCGCGCCCGACGCCTCTTCGGTGACAGTCTCGTCGCCCCTGGTGACCTAGCCGCCAGCCCCTACCGAGTGGACCGGGACCGGATCGTCAGCTCTCCGTTCTTCGCCCGGCTCGGCGGCGTCACCCAGGTGATCAGCCCGGGCGGGGTGGGGCTGCTGGTGCACAACCGGCTCACCCACAGCCTGAAGGTGGCCCAGGTGGGCCGGGCCATCGCGGAACGCCTCGTGGCGGACGCCCGCTACGCCGACGTGCTGGACAAGCTCGGCGGCTGCGACCCGGACGTGGTCGAGGCCGCCGCGCTCGCGCACGATCTCGGCCACCCGCCGTTCGGCCACCTCGGCGAGCGGGTGCTGGACCAGCTCGCCCGGCAGCGGCTGGGGCTGCGCGACGGCTTCGAGGGCAACGCCCAGTCGTACCGGATTGTGACCAGCACCGAGATCCGCGGCCAGGCCACCATCGGGCTGAACCTGACGGCCGCCACCCGCGCGGCGATCCTCAAGTACCCGTGGACCCGCCGCACCCACCCGTCGCCGCATCCCCGGCTCATGGACCCGCCCCCGCGCGGTGCGGCGGCGCCACCGGACGACCCGGACGGCGGCTCGCTGAAGTTCGGCGCGTACACCACCGAGGTCGAGGACATGACGCAGGCCCGGCTGCCGTTCGCCGGGCGGGTCGCCGACTGGCAGCAGACCGCCGAGGCCTCGGTGATGGACACGGCCGACGACATCGCGTACGCGATCCACGACCTCGAGGATGTGCACCGGGTCGGGGTGCTGCAGCAGGGTTCGGTGGCGGCGGAGCTGACGGCGTGGCAGCGCTCGTCGTTCCGCACGGTCCCGGACGAGGACCTGGCGCACGCGCAGCGGCGCCCGGGCAGCTCGATCGAGGCGCTGCGCCGGCAACTGCACCGCAAGGACAGCTGGATCAGCGACGACGACGCGTTCGCGGCGGCGGTGGAGCAGGTCCGCGCGGAGCTGGTGGACGGCCTGCTGGCCGAGGCGTTCGACGGCTCCCTGGACGCGGAGGCCCAGGTGGCGGCCTTCTCCGCGACCTGGACCCGGCGGCTGGTGACCTCGATCGAGGTCACCGACAGCCCGGCGGTGCGCTCGGGGCACGTGCTGCTGGCCCCGGCGCAGTGGCACGAGGTGCAGGTGCTCAAGTTCGTCCAGAACAGGTTCGTGCTGGCCCGCCCGGACCTGGCCCTGCACCAGCGCGGCCAGGCCCGGCTGGTGGGCTCGCTGGTGGAGTCGCTGCTGGCCTGGCTGGCCGACCCGGACGAGACCGAGCGGCTCCCCCGCCGCATCCGCGACCTGGTGGAACTCGCCGAGGCGGAGCTGCCGGAGGGCACCCCGGACCGGATCTACCGGGCCCGCGGCCGCGCGGTGATCGACTTCGTGGCGGCGCTGACCGACAGCCAGGCGGTGGCCCTGATGGACGCCCTCTCCGGCCGCACCCGCCAGCTCTGGACCGACGCGTTTGTCCTCTGAGAGGTCAACTACCCGCTCATCAATGGGTGGGTTTGCAGGTCTCTTCCTCGCTGGCTGCCGGACTCGCGGGCCACGACGGCCACGACGGACGCAGCGGTGTCGCAGGCGCGCAGGCTTGCTTCCAACGCCGCAGCCTGTTCGGCCGTCGGCAGGAGCTTCACCCGCACTACCAGCTTCATCCTATCATCGTAACATTGGGCCCATGTTGCCGCGACGGATCCTGGACCCGGACACCTACGACTGCTGAACGAACCCCCTTGGCGTAAGTAGTGCAACTGTGTAAGCATGTAATCATAGTTTCGCTTGGAGGTTCCCAAATGCGCTTCCGTCCACCCTCAGGGGCCCGCACCGAGCCACCCGCCGCCGATGACGCCGCCGCCTGGATCACCGGGGCGGCGCCCGACGGCTGGTTCACCGAACCGCCCGAGGTCGTCGTCGACCGCGACGAGATCATCATCTGGGGCCGGGTGCCCACGCCCGAGCTGGGCGCCGACGCCACCGACGCCGACCGGTCCGCCGCGCAGGCCGGGCGGATCCACCAGTTCCGCGAGGACACCCGGGACGACCGGATCAAGGTCGCCCTCCAGGTGGAGCACCGCTACCAGCGCAAGGTCAGCTGGGGCGTGCGCTGCGGTGACAGCCAGGAGCTGTTCACCCACCTCTCCGCGCCGGTGATGACCCGGCTGCGCCAGCCCGAACGGCTGGTGCTCGACACCCTGGTCGACGCCGGGGTGGCCCGCAGCCGGTCCGAGGCACTGGCCTGGTGCGTGCGCCTGGTCGGCGAGCACACCGAGGACTGGCTGACCGACCTGCGCGACGCCATGACCAAGGTCGAGGACCTGCGCCGCCGCGGCCCCGACACCGTCTGAGGGGACCACTAGGGTTGGCGCGTGCTGTCAGAGCTCACCGCCATCCGTTATGTCACCCCGCTGCGCGAGGGCGGCTCCCTGCCCGGCATCGTCGAGGCCGCTGACCTCGGCACCTACGTGGTCAAGTTCCGCGGCGCCGGGCAGGGGCCGAAGGCGCTCGTCGCCGAGGTGATCTCCGGGGAGCTGGCCCGGCGGCTCGGGCTGCCGGTGCCGCAGCTGGTCGTCGTCGAGCTCGATCCGGTCGTCGCGCGGGCCGAGCCCGACGAGGAGGTGCAGGAGCTGATCAAGGCCAGCGCCGGCGCCAACCTCGGGATGGACTACCTGCCGGGCGCGCTGGGCTACGACCCGGTGGCGCACCCGGTCGACGCCGAGCTGGCCTCCCGCACGCTGGCCTTCGACGCGTTCGTGGAGAACGTCGACCGGAGCTGGCGCAATCCGAACCTGCTGATCTGGCACGGCGGCCTCTGGCTCATCGACCACGGCGCGACGCTCTACTTCCACCACAACTGGCCGCGCGCGGCGCAGGTGGTGCACCGGGCGTACAGGTGGGACGACCACGTGCTGAAGCCGTACGCGACCGCGCTGGCGACCGCCGGGCGCGAGCTGGCCGCCCAGCTCACGCCCGCGCTGCTCGAAGAGGTCATCGGGCTGGTGCCGGACGAGTGGCTGGCGGAGTTCGACTTCGCCGGCCCCGAGCAGGCCCGCGACGCCTACCTCGGTCACCTGGTGGCCCGCGCCGCGCAGCCGTCGGCCTGGCTGCCGGGGGCGGGGGCGGGCACAGTATGAGGATCCCGTACGAGTACGCGATCATCCGCGCGGTCCCCCGGGTCGAGCGCGGCGAGCTGATCAACGTCGGGGTGGTCCTCTACTGCCATCGGCTCGACTTCCTGGCCGCCCGCACGCACCTGCACGAGCCCCGGCTGCTCGCCCTGGACCCGAACGCCGACCTGGACGGCATCCGGGCGTCGCTGCAGTCCTGGGCGATCACCTGTGCCGGCGGGGCGGACGGCGGCGCGGCCCGCGAGATGAAGCTCGGCGAGCGGTTCCGCTGGCTGATCGCGCCGCGCAGCACGATCCTGCAAGCCGGCCCGGTGCACATGGGCCTGGCCGTGGACCCCTCCGCCGAGCTGGACCGGCTGGTCGAGCTACTCGTCCGGTAAGGCGTCCCCCACCGGCTGGGCGACGTGCACGAACGGGTCGGTGCCGGCGATGGCGTCCCACCGCGCGAGATAGACCTCCCGCACGGGCGCGGCCAGCGCCAGCCCTTCGGCGTCGACGTGCCGCGCCAGGGCGTCGTAGGCCTGCATGATCCGGGGGTAGAAGCAGTCGTCGCGGGTGACCGTGGCGAAGAGCTCGGTGTGCGCGGGCTCCCGGCGGATGACCATCGAGCCAGCGGGCTCGGCCGGGCCGTCGAACGGCACGCAGACCTCGATCGACGCCTCGCTCTCCGGCGTCACGAACCCGTGGTAGATCACCCAGTGCTCGGCGGTGAACGCGGCGCCGGCCAACTGGTCCCGCAGCCGCCACTGCAGCTGGCGGATCGTGTCGACGAGGCCCGACTGGTCGGTGTTCCGGCGGATCGACGCGACCTTGGCGGCCGGCACCTCGCGCCGGCGCACCTCATACGGCACGGCAGGCTGGGCCGGCGCGGCGAGTTGCACGCGCAACCAGCCGACGGTGCCGCGCTTGGCCGCCGTGGCCTGCTCCTGCGCGGCCCACCAGCGATCGAGCCGGACCACCGCGTCGGCGTCGGAGCCGCCCAGCACCTCGGCGACGACGGCGAGCGGCATGTCCAGGCGGCGCAGCAGGCTGATCCGGCGGGCCCGGTCGAGCTGGGCGACGGCGTACCGGCGGTAGCCGCTCACCGGATCCACTTCGGCCGGCGGCAGCAGGCCGGACAGGTCGTAGAGCCGCAACGCCTTGATCGACAGTCCGGATCGGCGGCCGAACTCGCCGGTCGTGAGCATGCCGACGATTCTGCACTAGGTAGTGGTGCTACCTTGTTGCCCATGGAACGGCGGGCGCAATGGCTGCGCGGGGTCCTCGACCTGTGTGTGCTGGGCGCGCTCGCCCGCGGCGAGTCCTACGGCTACGAGATCGCCCAGCGGCTCGAGCACGGCGGGCTCGGCACCATCGCCGGCGGCACGCTCTATCCGGCCCTGCTCCGGCTGGAGCGCCTCGGCCTGCTGGCGACCGACTGGCGGGCCGGCTCCGGCGGACCGCCCCGCAAGTACTACCGGCTCAGCGACGAGGGCGCCGCGACCCTGCGCGGTGCGGGCGCCGACTGGGCCGCCTTCGTGGGCAACGTCAACACCTTCCTGGAGGTCCCGTGACCGTGGATGACTGGCTCGCCGCACTCGCGGCCGAGTTGCGCCGCCGCCGGGTCGACCCGGCCGGCCCGGTCGGCGAGGCCGCCGCGCACCTGCGCGACAGCGGCCGACCGCCGCTGGTGGCCTTCGGGCCACCCGTCGCCTACGCGGCGGCCGTCGTGGACAGCCTGCGGGGCGCGACCCTGGAGCTGCGCCGGCCGCCGTCCGGCGAGGTCCGGCTGCGGGCCACCAAGATCACCAAACGGTACGGCCGCAGCCCGGTCCTCAACGGCGTCGACCTCAGCGTGCGCGCCGGTGAGGTGGTGGCACTGATCGGCGCCAACGGCAGCGGCAAGAGCACCATGCTGCGCATCTGCGCCGGGCTGCTGTCCCCCGACTCCGGCCGGGTAGAGCTGAGCGGCACGGTCGGATACTGCCCGCAGGACGGCGGCACCGCGGACTTCCTCACCGCCGACGAGCACTTCGTGCTGGTGGGTGCCGGGCGCGGGGCCTCGCGTGGCGCCGCCCGGGCGCAGGGTCGCGCGGCCGCGGCGGCTCTCGACTGGCCGGGCGCCGAGCGCGCCGGGGAGGCCCGGCATCTGTCCGGCGGCACCCGCCAGAAGCTCAACCTGGTCCTGGGCGAGCTCGGCGACCCGGACGTGCTGCTGCTCGACGAGCCGTACCAGGGCTTCGACAACGGCACCTACCTGGACTTCTGGCAACAGGTGTGGCGCCTGCGCGACGCCGGCAAGGCGATCGTCGTCGTCACCCACCGGCTCAGCGAGCTCGAGCGGGCGGACACCGTGCTGGATCTGACCCCCGGGGGCCCGCGATGAAGAAGACCCTGGTCGTCGCCGAGATGGCGCTGCGGGAGATCTCCCGGCGCCGCGGCGTGCTCGTCCTGCTCGCGCTGCTGCCGCTGGCGTTCTACTACAGCCGGCGCGGCGAGGCGTACTGGCAGTCGGTGCGCTTCGTGAGCCTGGGCATCGGCTGGACGCTGAGCACCGCCGCGCTGTTCGCGGGCAACGCGGCCCGCGGCATCGAGCCCCGGCTGCGGCTGTCCGGCTACGCCACCCATCAGCTGTACCTGGGCCGGCTGGTCGCGTTGTGGACGCTCGGGCTGGCCCTCGCCGTGCCGTACTTCCTGCTGATCCGCTTCGACCTGGACGATGTCCGCTACGACGCGATCGCCCTGATCCTGGTGCTGACCGTCGCGGTGGCGCCCCCGCTCGGGCTGGCCGTGGCCGCGGTGCTGCCCCGGGAGCTCGAGGGGATGCTGGTGCTGCTCACCGTGGTGGCCATGCAGATGATGCTGAATCCGGACAAGGCGGCGGCGCACGCCCTGCCGTTCTGGTTCACCCGAGAGATCGGCGTCTACGCCGTCGAGAGCGGCGCGGACCCGGACCACGTGGTCCGCGGATCGATCCACGCGGCCGTCGCGCTGGCCGTGTTCCTGACCCTGGTCGCACTCGCCGCGACCGTCCGGCTCAGGCGCCGCCCACACGTCTCCATCGCCTGACCCCCGCGGCTCTTCCTTTCCGGCCGGCTGGGATTGGCCCTGGCGGGCTTCCTTCCGGGCCCGCCGGGAGCGTCCGGGCTTCCTTTCCGGCCGGGAACGGGGAGACTGGGCCGATGGACCTGCCGATCAACCCGCCCGTGAAGCCGATGCTGGCCAAGCCCGTCGCGGACATCCCAGCCGGCCAGCTCTACGAGCCCAAGTGGGACGGCTTCCGGTCGATCATCTTCCGCGACGGGGCGGAGGTGGAGATCGGCAGCCGCAACGAGAAGCCGATGACCCGCTACTTTCCCGAGGTCGTCGAGGCCGTGCTGGCGAACTTCCCGGCCCGCGCGGTGATCGACGGCGAGATCATCGTCGCCGACACCGGGCGCAACACCCTCGACTTCGAGGCCCTGCAGCAGCGCATCCACCCCGCGGCGAGCCGGGTCAAGCTGCTCTCCGAGCAGACCCCGGCGGGCTTCGTCGCCTTCGACCTGCTGGCCCTGGGCGACGAGGACCTGACCACGCTGCCGTTCGCCGAGCGCCGGGCCCGCCTGGTCGAGTGCCTGGCCGACGCGAAGCCCCCGGTCTACGTCACCCCGGCCACCGACGACCTGGCGACGGCGCGCCGGTGGTTCGCCCAGTTCGAGGGCGCCGGCCTGGACGGGCTGATCGCCAAGGGCAAGGAGCTGGGCTACGAGCCGGACAAGCGGGTCATGACCAAGATCAAACACAAGCGTACGGCGGACTGCGTGGTAGCCGGCTACCGCGTGCACAAGTCCGGCGAGAACCGGATCGGCTCCCTGCTGCTCGGCCTCTACGACGAGCGCGACGTGCTGGTCTCGGTCGGCGTCATCGGCTCGTTCTCGATGGCGGTCCGCGAGGAGCTCTTCACCGAGATGCAGCAGCTGGTCACCACGTTCGAGGGGCACCCGTGGAACTGGGCGGCGCACGAGCAGGGCGAGCGCACCCCCCGCAAGAACGAGGTCAGCCGCTGGAACAACGGCAAGGACCTGTCCTTCGTGCCGCTGCGCCCCGAACGGGTCGTCGAGGTCCGCTACGACTACATGGAGGGCCTGCGCTTCCGGCACACCGCGCAGTTCGAGCGCTGGCGCCCGGACCGCGAGCCGGCTTCCTGCACCTACCAGCAGCTGGAACGGCCGGTGCGGTTCCAGCTCGCGGACGTGCTGACGAGCCACTGAGCAAGGTTGTCAGACTTCTCGGCTAGCCTCGTGCGAGCAAGAGCCGATCGAGAAAGGCCGCGCACTGTGCCGCGTACCCCCCGAATGGTCCTGGCCGCACTGGTCGTCGCGGTCATCGCGACCGCCGGTTGCACGCTGCCGGTCTTCGCCCCAGACGACTCCGACGGCACCGCGCCGGTCGCCACCGGCAGCAAGGCGCCGCCCGCGGTGCCCGGCACGCAGGCGCAGTGGGTCCCCTGCCGCGACGTGCCGCAGAAGCTGGTCGGCCAGGCCGCGTCCGGCATGACCTACGACTGCGCGTCGGTGGCCGTGCCCCGCAACTGGGCGGCCCCCCAGTCCGGCGAGACCTACGACGTCGCGATGATCCGGATCCGCTCCGCGACGCAACGCGACCGGATCGGGTCGCTGCTGATCAACCCGGGCGGCCCCGGCGCCTCCGGCATCGACACGGCCGTCTACCTGTCCTTCGGGCAGAAGCTGGGCGGCCTGCCGACCGAGGTGACCGACCAGTTCGACATCGTGGGCTTCGACCCGCGCGGCGTCGGGCGCTCCGCACCGATCAAGTGCATCAGCAGCAAGGACCAGGACGCGTCGTTCGCGGCGCCGCCGGATCCACGCACCGACGCCGAGTTCCAGGAGGTCGTCGCGCTCAACAAGCGCATCGCCGAGGGCTGCGGCCAGAAATACGGCGCCCAGTTGCCGCTGTTCTCCACCGAGCAGGCGGCCCGCGACATGGACGCGATCCGCACTGCGGTCGGCGACCAGAAGACGACCTACCTGGGCTTCTCCTACGGCACCCTGCTCGGCGCCACGTACGCCCAGCTCTTCCCGGACAAGATCCGGGCGCTGGTGCTGGACGGCGCGATCAACCCGAAGCAGGACTTCGTCGCCGGCTCCGAGTCGCAGGCCAAGGGCTTCGAGCGCGCGTTCACCAACTTCAGCACCTGGTGCCAGGCCAACGCCGCCAAGTGCCCGATCGCGCCGGACGCCCGGGGCGCGGTCACCGACGCCCTGGCCAAGGCGGCGGTTTCCCCGGTCGACGGCCCCGACGGCCGGGACGCCACCTCCGGGTGGATCTTCGTGGCGGTGATCTCGTCGCTCTACACCGAGTCGGGCTGGCAGGAGCTCGCCAAGGCGGTGGATGACCTGCAGACCGGCGACGCGGCGGGCATCTTCAAGCTGGCCGATCAATATGCCGACCGCGATCCGGACGGCAGCTATTCCAACCTGTTCGACGCCAACCTCGCGGTGAACTGCGCGGACACCGCCGGCGCACCCACCGTGGAAAAGGTCCGCCAGCTGCAGGCCGAGTGGCGCAAGAAATATCCGCTGTTCGGCGCCGCGCTGGCGATGGGCATGCTGCCGTGCACGTTCTGGCCGGGCGCGCGGGATCCCTACCCGGCCGGTGCCGCCGCCGGCGCGCCGCCGATCGTGGTGGTCGGCACGACGGGCGACCCGGCGACGCCGTACGAGAACACCGCCGAGCTGGCCAAGATGCTCGGCACCGGTCAGGTCCTCACCTGGGAGGGCGAGGGGCACACCGCCTATCCCAGCACCAAGTGCATCGTGGACGCCGTCGACGGCTACCTCATCGATCTGCGGGTGCCGAAGGAGGGCCTGCGCTGTCCGCCGCAGTGATCCCCTCCCGGGCGGCCAGCTCCTCCAGCAGCTGACGCACGTGCCGCAGGTTGTCCTTCAGCTCTTCCTGCTCCTCGTGCTGGAAGGCGTCGTGATCGACGATGAGCTTGCTGGCGAAGTGCGCCGTGATCAGCGGGACGACGATCAGCACCATGATCGAGATGAGCAGGGCCGCCATCAGCCGGCCCTCGAAGGTCACCGGTGAGATGTCGCCGTAGCCGACCGTCGACGCGGTGACCACGGCCCACCACAGGGCGTCGCCGAAGCTCTTCTCCTCGAAGAAGTGGTAGAGCACGCTGCACGTCGCGATGAGGATCAGGTAGGAGAGAATCAGCGTGCGCGGCGAGTTGGCGAGCCAGATGAGCCCGCGATAGACCCACCGCGCCGGAGTCAGCAGCAGTCGCATTCGGTCATCGTGCACCGCGGTGACCAGCCAGCGGCTCAGCCCGTCGGGCGTGTCAGGATGACCACGTGGCCCACGTGATCTTTCGCGGCGCGACCCGCGCCGACGTACCCGCGATCCTCGAACTCCTCGCCGACGACGAGATCGCCCGCTCCCGGCAGCCCGGGAGCGCCACACCGGAATCCGTGGACGCGGCGCTCTGGGCGGCCTTCGAGGCGATCGACGCCGACCCGCGCAACGAACTGATCGTGGCGGACGAGGACGGCGCGGTGGTCGGCACCTGCCAGCTCACGTTCACCCCGTCACTGAGCCGGCGCGGCGCGGAGCGGATGACCATCGAGGCCGTCCGGGTCCGCGGCGACCTGCGCGGGCGCGGGGTCGGCCGGGCGATGATGGCCTGGTCGCTGGAGCGAGCCCGGGAGCGCGGCTGCGGCCTGGCCCAGCTGACCACGGACAAGCGCCGCACGGACGCCCACCGCTTCTACGCCGCGCTGGGCTTCGAGGCCTCACACGAAGGCTTCAAGATCAAACTCTGACGCCGAACCGAGGCGCGCTGCGAGGGCACCCGGTGGGGCTGCCGGCTCAGGCGAAGTCGCGGTGCTTCAGCTTGGCCCTGCGGCCGTCCGGATGGTGCCAGACGATGCCCTCGTAGCGGGGGTGTGCCAGCAGCCAGTCACGGAGACCGGCCAGGTCACGGGGCACGTCGAGCTTGTCGGCGTCGGCGTGCGCGACGAGTTCGTGGCCCCGTACCGCCTCGGGGTTGCCGTTGATCTTCGGGCCGATCAGTTCGTAGGTTCCGGGGTTTCGCCGCTCGGGCGCGGCCTCGAGGGCTTCGGCGTGGTACTTCGCATATGCCGACTGCCCGATCGGCTCCCAGCCCATGGTCTTGCCGGTGACCTCGTCCGTCACCACCGGGCGATAGCCGGGCGGCCGCACCCGGCCCGGCCGGACCTCGCGCCGCGCCCACCAGGTGCCGTCCTCGTCGAGCAGCACGCAGGTGCCGTCGTACTTGCGCGTCGGCGTTCCCTCGCCGTCGAGGACCCACTGGCAGGCGGGGTTGGCCTCGGGCAGGACGCGCTTGCGGTCGTCCGGATCGCGGCGGAACAGGGTGGGAATCTTGTTCATGAGGAAATGATCTCAACACGAGGAAAGCGAATTTCCGCGCATCGCCTATTTGAGGTCGCGGTCCTTCGAGGGTTGGACTCGCTTGGGCTCTCCCGGCATCTTCGGGTGGTCGGGGGGATACGGCAGATCACCCAGGCCCGCCTTCTCGTCGCGGGCCGACCATTCCAGCAGCGGCGCGATGTCGTAGGCGATGTCGTCGATCGCCGCGTGCGGGTCGCCGATCTCCGCGAACCGCTTCGGCACGGTGCGCAGGTCGAAGTCGTCCGGCTCGACCTCGGTCAGCTCGGCCCAGGTGACCGGCGTGGAGGCGGTCGCCCGGGCGTTGGCCCGCAGCGAGTACGCGCACGCGATCGTCCTGTCCCGGGCGGTCTGGTTGTAGTCCAGGAAGACCCGCTCGCCGCGCTCCTCCTTCCACCAGGACGTGGTGATCCGGTCGGGGCTGCGGCGTTCGACCTCACGGGCGAGCGCGATCGCCGCCCGCCGGACCGCCACGAAGGAATGGGCAGGGGCGATCCGCACGTACACGTGCACGCCGCGGCCGCCGGAGGTCTTCGGGTAGCCGGTCCAGCCCAGGTCGTCCAGGACCTCGTGCACCACGCCGGCCGTGGTGACCACGTCCTGGAAGTCGGTGCCCGGCTGCGGGTCGAGGTCGATGCGCAGCTCGTCCGGCTGGTCGGGGGCCGCGCCCCGCACCGGCCACGGGTGGAAGACGATCGTGCCCATCTGGGCCGCCCAGGCCACGTGCGCCAGGTCGGCCGGGCAGAGCTCGTCGGCGGTACGCCCGCTCGGGAAGGTGATCGTGGCGCTCTCGACCCACGGCGGCACGCCCCGGGTGGCGATCCGCTTCTGGAAGAACATCTCGCCCTCGACACCGTCGGGGAAGCGTTGCAGCGTCGTCGGCCGGTGGTCGAGCGCACGCATGATGCCGTCGCCGACCGCCAGGTAGTACTCGAACACGTCCCGCTTGGTGTAGCCCCGTTGCGGGAAGACGACCTTGTCCGGGCTGCTCAGCCGTACCTGTCGGCCGGCGACCTCGACCTCGACGGCGGGTGACTTGGACGATGCCATGCCAAGACCTTAAGCCCGCTAGGGCTGAGGCCGCCCCCGGAAGATCCCGGGGACGGCCTTTCGGGGCAGCGACTGCTCAGGCGCTGCGCCGGCGCCGCGCGTAGTAGACGGCGCTCGCGCCGCCGACGACCAGCAGGCCGCCGAGCGCGAGGGTGAGCCCCATCGGCGCGCCGGTCAGCGGGAGCGTGCCGCCCGCGCTGACCCCACCCGGGGTGCTGCCGCTGGGCGCCGGCGAGGTCGCCGGGAGCTCGCCACCCGGCGGCACGGTGTTGACACTGGCCGTCGGCGTCGGCGACGACGGGGTCGGCGACGGCGTCGGGCTCTCGCCGCCGTAACCGCCGCCACCACGGGTGGGCCCGGTGCTGGTGGCGGCGGGTGCCGAGCCGTTGCTGCCCGGCGTCTGGTTGCCGGCGTTTCCGTAGTCGCACTTCTCGCCGCGCGGCACTTCGGAACACGGCGTGGTCATCACGGCGGGCTGCTTGGCGCGAGCGGCGGACTCGTCGCCCGTCGCGGCAGCCGGGGACCCGGTGAGGGCCAGTGCGGCGAGGACGGTGACGCCGGCCGCGGGCAGTCCAGCGGCCAACCGGCGCGTCAAACTCATGAAGGGCATCCGTTCTGTTGCGGTAAGTCCGTCTTGGTCCGGTGGGAGCTTAGCGGCTAATGCCCGTTTTGGCGGCATTGCCCGAGAGGAGTCCCATCGAAAGAGGGATCAGAGCGGCACGCCGCCGAACCGGTGGCTGCGCCACAGGTGGGACAGGGCGAAGACCTTGAGCTCGAAACGCGGGTCGGCGGCGAACAGCTCCCCGGTGTACGGCGCCCGCAACTGCACGCTCGCGCCGGACTCGAAGTAGACCGAGACCACGGTGCGCGCCCCGCGCCGCTCGGCCCGCAGGTCCACGACCCGGCTCCACGGCTCGACGCCCACGCCGAACGGCGTCACGGTGTGGATGCCGCCCGCGTCGATCTCGGTGCCCAGGCGGGGCCGCAACAGCACCCCGGCCAGCGCGCCGGCCAGCGGTGGGCCGAACGCCAGCACCGGCCAGAGCCACAGTGGCGGTGCGGCGGCCGCCGTCCCGGTGAGGGCCACCACCATGGCGAGCAGGCCGGCCGACACCCCCACCACCGAGCCGAGCACGCCGAGGTACGTGCCACGGGCGAGGGCCTGTTGCCGGGTGGGGCTGAATCGCGCTGCATCCATGACTGCTCAACGGCTGCCGCCCCGGCCGGTCGGCGCACTGGCGGTGCGCCGCCGCCGTACCGACGTACCTTTGAGGCATGGCAACCGACAAGACCACCCTGCCCACCACCGAAGAAGAGTGGCGGGTCCGCCTGAGCCCCGACGAGTTCCGGGTGCTGCGCCAGGGCGGGACCGAGCCGGCCTGGCGCGGCGAATACGTCGACACCAAGACCGAGGGCACCTACGAGTGCCGTGCCTGCGGGGCCGCCCTCTACCCGAGCGACACCAAGTTCGACTCGCACTGCGGCTGGCCGTCCTTCGACGACGCCATCCCCGGCGCGATCCGGGAGATCGAGGACCGCAGCCTCGGCATGGTCCGCACGGAGATCCGCTGTGCCCGGTGCGACAGCCACCTGGGCCACGTCTTCAAGGGCGAGATGATGACGGCGAAGAACACCCGGCACTGCGTGAACAGCCTGTCGATCAAGCTCGACCCGAAATAAGCTCCTCCACCGTGTATCGCACGCCGGTGTCCGACGTCCGCGTCTCGGCACCGGCGGCGAGCCGCCACTCCGGCCCGAGCCGGGGGGCGAAGGTGTCGCCGGGGACCGCGAGGTCGATGCGGGTGCGCACGACGTGGTCGGCGTGCGGCAGCAGCGCGGTGTAGACCGCGGCCCCGCCCATCACCCAGAAGTCGTCATGGACCCGCAATAGCGCCTCGACCGAGCCAAAAGCCTCGACCGAGCCGAGGTTCGCCGCCCAGCCCGGCTGCCGGGTCAGCACCACGTTGCGCCGGCCGGGCAGCGGGCGGACCCGCTCCGGCAGCGAGTCCCAGGTGGCGCGCCCCATCACCACGGTCGAGCCCATCGTGCGCTCGCGGAAGGTCGCCTGCTCCCCCGGCACGTGCCAGGGGATCTCGCCCTTCGCACCGATCACACCGTCGTGCGCCTCGGCCCAGATCAGATGGATGGTCATACCGTGCCCTCCTGACCGGCCGGGTGCCGCTCGGTGCGGGCGGTCATACCGCGACCGGCGCCCGCAGGGCCGGGTGGTGCTGGTAGCCGACCAGCGAGAGGTCCTCGTAGGTGTAGTCGAAGAGCGACTCGGCCGGGGCGATCTCCAGCCTCGGGAAGTCGTACGCGGGCCTGCTCAACTGCTCACGCACCTGCTCGACGTGGTTGGCGTAGACGTGGCAGTCGCCGCCGACCCAGATGAGGTCGCCGGGCACCAGGCCGGCCTGCGCCGCGATCAGCTGCGTCAGCAGCGCGTAGCTGGCGATGTTGAACGGCACGCCGAGGAACATGTCCGCGCTGCGCTGGTAGAGCTGGCAGGAGAGCCGGCCGTCGGCGACGTAGAACTGGAACATCGCGTGGCACGGGGCGAGCGCCATCTCGGGCAGCTGGGAGACGTTCCAGGCCGAGACGATCATGCGGCGGGAGTCCGGGTCGCGGCGCAGCGTGGCGAGCAGCTCGGTGATCTGGTCGACGTGGCCGCCGTCCGGCGTGGGCCAGGACCGCCACTGCTTGCCGTAGACCGGGCCCAGGTCGCCGTGCTCGTCGGCCCACTCGTCCCAGATCGTGACGCCGCGCTCGCGCAGCCACTGGGTGTTGCTGTCGCCACGCAGGAACCAGAGCAGCTCGACCGCGACCGACTTGAAGTGCACCCGCTTGGTGGTGACCAGCGGGAAGCCCTGCGACAGGTCATATCGCAGGCGTTCGCCGAAGAGGCTGACCGTCCCGGTGCCGGTGCGGTCCGCCTTCGGGGTGCCGGTCTCGAGAACCCGGCGCAACAGCTCTTCATACTGGGTGTCGACCATGGCGCCACGCTAGCGCCTCGGGCCCGCCCGGAGCCGCAGGACCCCGGGCGGCGGTGGTCACACCGGCGTCAGTGCGCCCAGGACTCGCTCATGGCCGAGATCTGCTGGTTGAGCTGCTGCAGGTCACGGTTCGGCTCGTCGCGCTGCCGCGCCGGGTCGACCGCCGCGAAGCCGAGCTGGGCGCCGAGCTGCTGCCACCGGGCGAACAGGATGGGCTCGATGAGCACCTCCCTGACGGCCTCGTGGGCAGCCTCGAGCTCCTTCACGGCAGCCTCGTACCGCTCCACCTTTTTCAGCAGGTCAGAACTCTCGTGAATGGTCATACCGGCAGGCTACCCAGAAATGAACCTTTTTCAGGTTGATATCCGGAAAGACCGCCATGTCCATGTTCGCCACGCTACAGGTCGAACTCGCCGTCCTTGGCACCGCCGACGAAGGCGTCCCATTCGGCCGGCGTGAAGAACAGCACATCGCCGTCCGGCTTACGCGAGTCGCGGACGGCAACGCCACCACCGTCGAGCAGAGCTACCTCGACGGCGGCGGCTCCCGCCTGGGTGGATCCGGCACTGCGGCGCCACACGGCGTTGGTCAGGTCAGCCTCGAACTTTTTCACCACGCGCACAGTGTGCCAAGTGACGGCGCGGGGCGAAAGGGAGGTAACCAGTACGGGTGGGCTCAGAGCAGGAGTTCGCTGCCCTGCGGCCCGACCACGTCGGCGTGCTCGTCGTCGAGCCAGACGCCGTCGCTGGCCAGGTAGCGGAAGCGGTAGTGGCCCGGGTCCAGCCGTACGGTGACCGTCCGGGTGCCGTCGCGCCGGTCCTTGAGCTCGTGCAGCCCCGGCTCCCAGTCGTTGAACGTGCCGACCACGCTCACCGCCCCGTCGGGGGCGTCCTTCGGCAGGCAGAACGTCACCCGGGTCTTGTTGCCGAAGAGCTTGCTTCGCTTGATCATTTTCGCCTCCAGAGTGCGCGGCTCCTCTTGCCCCAACGCCCGAGGGTGCGATTCGGTGACGCCTAAAATCCGACTCATGCATCCGGAGCCCCGCGAAGAGATCCGGGTGGCGTCGTTCCGCGACCTCGACGTCACCACCCTGTACGCGATCCTGAAGCTGCGCGTCGACGTGTTCGTCGTGGAGCAGAAATGCCCGTACCCGGAGCTGGACGGGCGCGACGACGAGCCCGGCACCCGCCACGTGTGGCTGTCCCGGGGCGACGAGATCCTCGCCTACCTGCGGATCCTCGACGACGGGGAGACCGAGCGGATCGGCCGGGTGGTCACCGCGACGAGCGCCCGGCAGGGCGGCTATGCGAGCCGGCTCATGGCGCACGCGCTGGAGGTCATCGGCAACCGGCCGAGCACGCTGGAGGCGCAGGCGCACCTCACCGGCTTCTACAGCCGGTACGGCTACGCACAGGCAGGACCCGGGTATCTGGAGGACGGCATCCCCCACATACCCATGAGGAAGTCCTAGGGCAGCGCCGCGACCAGCTCGGTGACCGAGCGCCGGCGGCCGGTGTAGAACGGCACTTCCTCGCGGACGTGCCGGCGGGCGGTCGAGGCGCGCAGGTCACGCATCAGGTCGACGATCCGGTGCAGCTCGTCGGCCTCGAACGCCAGCATCCACTCGTAGTCGCCGAGCGCGAACGACGCGACCGTGTTGGCCCGCACGTCGGGATAGCCGCGGGCCATCTTGCCGTGCTCGGCCAGCATGAACCGCCGCTCCTCGTCGGGCAGCAGATACCACTCGTAGGACCGGACGAACGGGTACACGCAGATGTAGGGGCGGGCCTCCTCGCCGGCCAGGAACGCCGGCAGGTGGCTCTTGTTGAATTCGGCCGGGCGGTGCAACGCCATCTGGGACCAGACCGGTTCCAGGTGGCGGCCGAGCGCGGTGCGGCGGAACAGCCCGTACGCCTCCTGCAGCGCGTCCGGCGACTCCGAGTGCCACCACACCATGATGTCGGCGTCGGCGCGCAGCCCGGCCACGTCGTACGTGCCGCGCACCACGACGTCCTTGCCCAGCAGCTGCTCGAACAGCGCGTCGACCTCGCCGGCCAGGTCCTCGCGCAGGGCCGGCAGCGGCGACGCGACCTTGAAGACCGACCACATCGTGTAGCGGATCGTCGCGTTCAGCTCGTTGATCCGCGCGGCGTTGGTCTGCTGCTCGGTCATTGCTCCTCCAGGTATTTGAGAACGTCGTCGGCGGCGCTCTCGCCGCTGGCCACACAGGCGGGGATGCCCACGCCGTCATAGGCGGCGCCGGCCAGGGTCAGGCCGGGCGCGCCGGCGAGCGCGGCGCGGGCCAGCGCCACCCGGTCGAGGTGCCCGGGCGCGTACTGCGGCAGCCCGCCGCCCCAGCGTTGCACCCACGACCCGGCCGCCGGCGGCAGCTCGCCGCCGAGCAGCCGGCCCAGCTCGGTGTGCGCGGTCCGGACGAGCACGGGGTCGGGCGGCTGCAGCCGCTCCTCCTCGCCGGCCCGGCCGAGCGAGGCCCGGATGATCACCGGACCGTCCGCGCGGGCCAGGTGCGACCACTTCCGCGTGACGAAGGTGGCGGCCTTGACCAGGGTGCCCTCGCTCGGCGGCACCAGGAAGCCGGACAGCTCGGGCAGCGGGGTGCCGGGCGGCAGCGCCAGCGCGATCAGGGCGACGCTGGCGTAGTCGAGCGCCTCGACCTCGGCCGCGGCGGACAGGTCGACCCCGGCGAGCATCCGGGAGGCGGGCCGGGCGGGCACCGCGAGCACGACCGCGTCGACGTCGTCGGTCTGCGGCGCCGGGACCGGCCCCAGCAGCAGCCGCCAGCCGTGCCGGGTGCGGGCGATCTCGCGGACCGGCAGGCCGAGGCTGATCCGCGCGCCGCTGGCGCCCGCCGCGGCGCCGATGAGCTGGGTCATTCCGCCGTCGACAGCGCCGAAGACCGGCCGGCCGGGCACCCGGACCGCGGCGGCCTGAGCGGCCCGGACGGCGCCGGCCAGGGTGTGCTCGACGCGGGCGGCGCGGGCCAGCGCGGGCATGGTGGTGGCCAGCGAGAGGCGGTCGGCGCGGCCGGCGTACACGCCGCCGAGCATGGGGTCGACCAGCCGGTCGGCGACCTCGTCGCCGTAGCGGGCCCGGACCAGCGCGCCGACGGCGACGTCGGCGCCGGGCGCCAGCAGCGGGCGGCCCTCGTCCGGGTCGGCGCCGGCGGCCGGCTGCGCGACCGCGCCGAGCAGGCTCAGATCCCCGGGTACGCCGACCAGCGTCCCCTTGGGCACCGGCTGCAGCACGCCACCGATCGCGAGGGCGGCCGGGATCGCGGACGGGTGCACGAGACGGTCGCCCAGCCCGAGCCGGCGCACGAACCGCACGGCCGCGGACTCCCCGCCGTCCGCCCCGCCGACCAGGAAGGACTCGGCGCCGCGCTCGACGGTGGTGCCGGCCAGCTCGCCGGTGCGCAGCTTGCCGCCGAGCCGCCCGGACTGCTCGTAGACGATGATCTCGGTGTCCGCGGGCGCCCGGTCCCGGATCCGCACGGCGGCGGCCAGCCCGGCGATCCCCCCGCCGATCACTGCCACTCGCTTCCGCACAACGCTGAGCCTAATGGCCTCGCTCCGCTCGGCGGGATCGCGCCCTTAAGGTCGTTGTCGATGTCACCGAGAACGACCACGGCGAAGAGCGCCTAGTCGTTCGCGGCGCCGTCGACAACGACGGCGCGATCCGACTCGGGTCACGGCCGGACCGCGAAACTTCGATCAAGTGCGATGGACCAGGTCTACGAGGCGGGTGAGGACCTCGGGGTCGGTCTCCGGCATGACGCCGTGGCCGAGGTTGAAGACGTGGCCCGGGGTGGCCTTGCCCTCGGCCAGCACCCGCGTCGCCTCGCGCTCGACGACCTCCCACGGCGCGAACAGGATCGCCGGGTCGAGGTTGCCCTGGACCGCCTTGTCCGGGCCGATCAGCGTCGTGGCCCGGTCCAGCGGCGTGCGCCAGTCCACCCCGACCACGTCGGCGCCGGCCTCACCCATCGCCTTGAGCAGCACCGCCGTGCCGACGCCGAAGTGGATCCGCGGCACGCCGGCGCCGGCCAGCCCGGCGAGCACCTTCGCCGAGTGCGGCAGGACGTGGCGGCGGTAGTCGGCCTCCGACAGCGCGCCCGCCCACGAGTCGAAGAGCTGGACCGCGCTGACCCCCGCGCCGATCTGGACCCGCAGGAACGCCAGCGTGATGTCGGCCAGCCGGGAGAGCAGGGCGTCCCACAGCTGCGGCTCGCCGTACATCATGGCCTTGGTCTTCAGGTACGTCCGCGAGGGTCCGCCCTCGATCAGGTAGCTGGCCAGGGTGAACGGGGCCCCGGCGAAGCCGATCAGCGGGATCCGGCCGAGCTCGGGCACCAGCATGCGCACGGCCTCGTCGACGTAGCCGACGTCGGACGGCTCCAGCGGCCGCAACCGCTCCAGGTCCGCGGCTGTCCGGATCGGTTCGGCCACCACCGGGCCGGTGCCGGCCACGATGTCCAGGTCGACGCCGGCCGCCGCGAGCGGCACCACGATGTCGCTGAACAGGATCGCGGCATCGACGCCGTGCCGGCGTACCGGCTGCAGGGTGATCTCGGTGACCAGGTCCGGCCGGCGGCAGGACTCGAGCATCCCGACGCCCGCGCGGATCTTGCGGTACTCGGGCAGGGACCGCCCCGCCTGCCGCATGAACCAGACGGGGGTGTGCGGCACCGGCAGGCCGCGGCACGCCCGGATGAACGCCGAATCTTGGAGAGTCGTGGTCACCCGCGACATCGTGCCACGTGAGTGAACGGGTCCGTGCGGCGCGCCGCGCGGGCCGGTTTCGCGGTGATCGGCATAGGCTTCGAGGCATGGGTCCCACGTCCGCCGCACCCGAGGCGTTCACCCGCGCCGTCACCGGGCTGCGGGCTGCCGCGCCGCGCGCGGAGATCCTGCTCGAGGAGATCGCCGCGCCCCAGCGGCTCGCCCCGTACGGCTTCGCGCTGAGCGCGACCGTCCTGCGCGACGGCGAAGAGGTGGCCAGCGGCCGGCTGATCCTGCTGCACGACCCGGCCGGGCACGACGCCTGGCAGGGCAACCTGCGGCTGGTCACGCTGATCACGGCGGAGCTGGAGTCGGACATGGCCGGCGATCCGCTGCTGCCCGCCGTGGCGTGGACCTGGCTCACCGACGGGCTGGAGCAGCACGCGGCGGACTACACTGCGATCGGCGGCACGATCACCCAGACGACCTCGACCCGCTTCGGCGAGCTGGCCGGGCCGGTGCCGACGGCCGACCTGGAGATCCGCGCGTCGTGGACGCCGACCTCCGACGACCTGGGCGCCCACCTGCAGGGCTGGTGCACGATGCTCGCCTCGACGGCCGGCCTGCCGCCCCCGGGCGTGACCGCCCTGGACAGCCGCCAGCGCGCCGGGGCGAACTAGCCACAACGTCAGGCGGCGTCCGCCCGGAGCAGTGTGGACGCGGCACCCGGCAGCGCCGGGCCGCGCTCGGGAACGGTGTCGGCGCGGGCCGGATCGGCGCGCCACAGCGAGCCGTCGGCGGCACCCTGCGCCGTCGCGATCATCGACAGGTAGGCCGTGCGGATCTGGAACTCGACCTGCTCCGCGGGGAGGTCGGAGAGTTCCACCAGGAGCGAGGCGCTGCCGAGGATGCCGTACGCGTTCCGCGCGATGCCCTCGTAGTCACCACCCGGATAGCGGGTGACGTTGGCCCCGGCCAAACCCGTCATCGCGTCGTAGTCGCGCACCGCCAGCCGCCGCGACGCGGTGACCGCGGCACTCGGCGCCAGCGGGCTGGTCGGCCAGAGGAGCGAGGCCGTCGTCTCCCGCCCGTCGGGCTGCAGGTAACGCCCCTGCATGTGGTAGTCGATCACCACGCGGGGGTGGGTGGCGTGCCAGTGCCGCAGCACGGCCCGGGACTCCGGCACGGGGTTGTCCTCGATCGGCGTCAACGGGTTGTGGAACCGGTTGATGTCGTAGCCGACACCGGGCTCCGCATAGTCACCGGACGCGCCCGGGTCATGGTTGAAGCGCTGGTTGCGGACCGCGCCGTCCGGGTTGGCCTGCACCACCACGTCCAGGGTCACCTGGCTGCCCAGCCAGCGGTGCCAGGGCGTGTTCGGCACGCCGAGGGCCCACAGCGCCCGCACCGCGGCCGGGGTGCCCAGCGGCTCGTCGCCGTGCTGCTGCGTCACGTAGAGCAGGCGGGTCCTGCCGTGCCCCACGGTGGCCAGCCGCAGCGGCCGGCCCTCGTTGCTGCGGCCGATGACACCGAGCCGGACCCGCCCGTCACTGGCCTTGGCGATCCGCGCCAGGGCCCGGCCCACCTCGGCCGGGCTGGGCCGGGCGGAGATCAGGTCGGTGGGCGCGGTGTCGGTGAGCGCGGTGTTGATGGGCGCGGTGTTCGTGAGCGCGGTAAGGCTCGGAGCCGGGTGCGCCGCCTGGGCGGCGCCCGGAGTGGCGATCAGCCCGGCGGCGAGGAGAACGGCGGTGGCGATCTTCCATCTCACGGACTGACCCCCAGATCGAGTGGCTTCGATGTCACCACTCACTCTAGGAGCACGGCGCCCGGGCCGCAGCCGCTAGCAGACCTTGAACTCGTCGCAGGCCGTCTTGATGGGTACGGCGAGACCGATGCCGTCCGCGTCCCGGGCCTTGGCGGTCGCCAGCCCGATGACCTCGTCCGCGCTGTTCACCACCGGTCCGCCCGAGTTGCCCGGATTGATGGAGGCGTCGAACTGGATGACCGGTCCGTCCGGGTCGTCCGGCCGGTACGCGCTGACCACCCCGGTCGTCACGGTGTCCTCGAGCCCCAGCGGCGCGCCCACCACCACGACCTGCTGACCCGGCTTGACCGTCGCGGCCGCGATGTCCAGCCCGGCGATCTTGCGGGTGGCGCGCAGCAGCGCGAGGTCCTTGCCCTTGTCGACCTTGACGATGGTCGCCGACACCTCGTCCTTGCCCCGTTCCAGGAAGACCTTGCGGCCGCCCGAGGCCCAGACGGACTCGACCACGTGATAGTTCGTCAGCAGGTTCGCCTCGCCCTCCTTCGCCTTGGCGCCGACCGAGAAGGCCGTACCGGTGAAGTTGCCGGCCCGGACCCGGAAGACGCTCGGCAGCACCGACGACGAGATCGCCTCGGGGTCGAAGACCGCGGCGAGCTTCTGCTCCAGCCGGTCCGCCCGCTGGGTGAGCTGGTCCTGGCGCTGCATCGCGTCGGCGAGCTGAGCGTTGCTCGTGCCGAGCCGGTTGTCGACCCGGTCCAACCGCCAGGCCTGCCAGCCGGCGACCACCAGCAGGAGCAGGACGAACAGCATCATCGCGAGCCGGCTGCGACCGCGGCCGTTGAGCACCGCCGGCTCGGTCGCCGGATCGGCCACCACCGGGTACGCCGCGTCGCCGGTCGGCAAGGACAGGAACGGGTCGCCGAACTCGCTCGCCGGGCGCGGATGACCGAACCGGGGCGCGGTCCGCGGCGCCTGGGCCCACTCGCCCGACGGGTGGTCGGGGAGGCTCAGCAGCGGGTCCTGTGGCAGCCGGCGCGGGCCCGGCACCCCGTAGGGGTCGTAGGCGGTCGTCATGCGGCGCGGGCCTCCCGGGTATCGACGCTCCGTCCTCTAGTACGGACGGAAGGGTGCCCCCGGACTGGCGCGCACGAGGTTAATTGAAATATCTCTTGAACTCTTTCTTGAAACGGCTCCGCTCGGGCCAAGTGGATCGAGAGCCGACGCGCCGGGACCCGGCTGCGCACGCAGGGGGCGGTACCCCCGTACGGTTACGGAGTGACCGACGAAGCACCCCTGCGCCGTCGGGACGCGCCGGACCAAGCAGGGGACGGACCGCACGCCGTGCCGCCCGACCCGATGTCTGGCGGTCCCGAGCCCGAGCCTGCCCCCACCTCTGTCCCTCTCACCGCGCCCCGCGACGGCACGCCGCGGCCGGTCGAGTCCGCCGATGACTTGGCCGAGGTGGTCGCGCGGATGGCCGCGGGTTCCGGTCCGGTGGCCGTCGACGCCGAACGCGCTTCCGGTTACCGCTATACCCAGCGGGCCTATCTGGTGCAGCTGCGCCGCGCCGGCGCCGGCACGGTGCTGATCGATCCGATGCCGCTGGACGACCTGCGCACCCTGGACGCGGCGCTGGCCGAGACCGAGTGGGTGCTGCACGCCGCCAGCCAGGATCTGGCCTGCCTGGCCGAGGTGGGCATGAAGCCACGCCGGCTGTTCGACACCGAACTGGCCGCCCGGCTGGCCGGCTTCGAGCGGGTCGGGCTGGCCGCGCTCACCGAGCAACTGCTGGGCTACTCATTGGAGAAGCACCACTCGGCCGCCGACTGGTCGACCCGGCCGCTGCCGGAGTCGTGGCTGACGTACGCGGCCCTGGACGTCGAGCTGCTGACCGACCTGCGCGACCTGCTCGCCGCGGAGCTGGAGCGCCAGGGCAAGTCCGCGTGGGCCGCCGAGGAGTTCGCGGCCCTGGTGGCCAGCGCCGACCGGCCGCCGCGCAGCCGTCCCGACCCGTGGCGGCGCACCTCGGGCATCCACCGGGTCCGCGGCGCCCGCGCCCAGTCCCGGGTCCGCGCCCTCTGGCATGCCCGCGACGGCGTCGCGGCCCGCCGCGACTCGGCGCCGGGCCGGGTCCTGCCCGACTCGGCGATCATCGCCGCGGCCGAGCTCGACCCGAAGGACGAACGCACCCTGCTCAGCCTGCCGGGCTTCGGCGGCCGCTCGGTGCGCCGGCTGGCCCGGGTATGGCTGGACGCGCTGGACGCGGCCCGCGCGCTGCCCGACGACGAACTGCCGGTGAACGTGCCGGTCGACGGCCCACCGCCGCCGCACCGCTGGGCGGAACGCGACCCGGTCGCGGCGGCCAGGCTGCAACGCTGCCGGCAGATCGTGATCGGTACGGCCGAGGCACACACCCTGCCCCCGGAGAACCTGATCAGCCCGGACTTCATCCGCCGGCTGGCCTGGTCCCCGCCGGAGGACGTGTCGCCGCAGACGGTGGCGGACACGCTGCGCGGCTTCGGCGCCCGCAACTGGCAGGTGGGCCTGATCGCCGACGGCATCGCCAAGGTCCTCCCCGAACCACCCCCGGCGGCACCGGCAGATTGATCACGCCACCGCGCCATACCGCCCCGGAGGCGGCCGGTGTCTCCATCCATCGGCGAACTGGCGAATTGGCGGGTTTGTGCACGCACGAAGCTGGCAAGGTGGGGTCACCCGTTCATGAGCCGCCAGGCGATTGGGTGGCCCCGCCCGGTCTCGGCGGGAGCGACGGTCAGCACGATGCGACCAGGCACGACCGGAATTTGATTTCGATCTTGACCAAGAACGACCCACCTACCTTCGAGGGAAGTACCACACCAAGGTAGGCAAGGAAGTTACTGACGAGTAGCATGAGACTCTCACTCCCTGGGTTCGCCTGCAAGGAGGCTTGTTGTGCCCCGAGTAAGCCGCGAGGTCGTCTTCGTCGACGGCGTCCGCACACCGTTCGGCAAGGCGGGCGGCATGTATGCCGAGACCCGTGCCGACGACCTGGTGATCCGCTGCATCCGTGAGTTGATGCGGCGCAACCCGCAGCTGCCGCCCGAGCGGGTGGACGAGGTCGCCATCGCCGCCACCACGCAGACCGGTGACCAGGGCCTGACCATCGGCCGGACCGCCGCGCTGCTGTCCGGGCTGCCCAAGACCGTGCCCGGCTACGCCATCGACCGGATGTGCGCCGGCGCCATGACCGCGGTGACCAACGTCGCCGGGGGCATCGCCATGGGCGCCTACGACGTCGCCATCGCCGGCGGGGTCGAGCACATGGGCCACCACCCGATGGGCGAGGGCGTCGACCCCAACCCGCGGATCCTGGCCGAGAAGCTGGTCGACCCGTCCGCGCTGGTGATGGGCGCGACCGCGGAAAATCTGCACGACCGCCTGCCGGGCATCACCAAGGAGCGCGTCGACGCCTACGGGCTCGCGTCCCAGGAGAAGACCGCCAAGGCCTACGCGAACGGCAAGCTGCAGCCCGACATGGTGTCCGTCGCGGTCCGCAACGCCGAGCAGGGCTGGGGCCTGGCCACGGTCGACGAGGCGCCGCGCGAGACGTCGATGGCGAAGCTCGCCACGCTCAAGACCCCGTTCCGCCCGCACGGCAAGGTCACCGCGGGCAACGCGGCCGGGCTCAACGACGGCGCCACCGCGGCCATCCTGGCCAGCGAGGACACCGCTCGCGAGCTGGGCCTGCCGGTCGCGATGCGGATGGTTTCCTACGGCTTCGTCGGGGTCGAGCCCGAGATCATGGGGTACGGCCCCATCCCGTCGACCGAGAAGGCGCTGCGCCTGGCCGGTCTGACCATCGACGACATCGGCCTGTTCGAGCTGAACGAGGCCTTCGCCGTGCAGGTGCTGGCGTTCCTCGACCACTACGGCATCGCCGACGACGACCCGCGGGTCAACCCGTGGGGCGGCGCGATCGCCATCGGCCACCCGCTGGCCAGCTCCGGCGTCCGGCTGATGACCCAGCTGGCCCGGCACTTCGCCGAGCACCCCGAGGTGCGGTACGGCATCAACGCCATGTGCATCGGCATCGGCATGGGCGGCACTGTGATCTGGGAGAACCCGAACTGGGAAGGTGCGGAGAAGTGACGGTGCTGCCTGACTACCCGAACGAGGTCGTGACCAAGGCGCTCGTCCGCCTGGTCCGTGTGCCGGGGCTGGACAAGCCCGCCGCGCTGATCACCCTCGACAACGGCCTGGACTACAAGAAGCCCAACAGCTTCGGCCCGGCCGGCCTGCGCTCGCTCGACGAGGCGATCACCGCCGCGACCGAGGCCGATCCCGCGTTCATCGCGCTGACCGGCAAGCCGTACATCTTCTGCGTCGGCGCCGACATCACCGGCATGCCGTTCATCACCCAGCGGGAGCAGGCTGTCGCGCTCGGCGAGCTGGGCCACCGGGTGTTCGCGCGGCTCAAGGATTCGAGCATCCCGACGTTCGCGTTCATCAACGGCGCGGCGCTCGGCGGCGGCCTCGAGGTCTCCCTGCACTGCCACTACCGCACGGTGTCGACCGGCGCTGCGGCGCTGGGCCTGCCCGAGGTCGCGATCGGCCTGATCCCCGGCTGGGGCGGCAGCCAGCTGCTCCCCAACCTGATCGGGGTGCCCGGCGCGGCGCAGATCATCCTGCAGAACCCGCTCACTCAGAAGGTGCTCCGGCCGAAGCAGGCCCGCGAGATGGGCGTCGCCGACGAGCTGTTCGAGGCCGCCGATTTCCTGGAGCGGTCGCTGGAGTGGGCCGCCGGCGTCGTCAAGGGCGAAGTGACTGTCGAGCGCCCCGAGGTCGACAAGGACATGTGGGACGGCGTGCTCTTCTTCGCCAAGCAGCAGCTTGACGAGCGGCTGCACGGCGCGGTGCCGTCGGCCAACAAGGCCCTCGAGCTGCTCGCGCTGGCGAAGGACGCGACCTTCGAAGACGGTACGGCCGCCGAGACGCAGGCGCTCGCTGACCTGATCATGGGCGACGAGTCCCGCGCCAGCCTCTACGCCTTCGACCTGGTGCAGCGCCGCGCGAAGCGCCCGGTGGGCGTGCCGGACAAGTCGCTGGCCCGCAAGGTCACCAAGGTCGGCATCGTCGGCGCCGGCCTGATGGCCTCCCAGCTCGCGCTGCTGTTCGCCCGCCGGCTGCAGGTGCCGGTCGTCATGACCGACCTGGACCAGAACAGGGTGGACAAGGGCGTCGACTACGTCCGCGGCCAGATCGACAAGCTGGTCGCCAAGCGCCGGATGGACGAGGGCACCGCGGCCAGGCTGCGCGGCCTGGTCAGCGGCTCGGTCGACAAGTCCGTCTTCGCCGACGCCGACTTCGTGATCGAGGCGGTCTTCGAAAACCTCGACCTGAAGAAGCAGATCTGGGCCGAGCTGGAGAAGATCGTCGCCCCCGAGGCGATCCTGGCGACCAACACGTCCTCGCTGTCGGTGACCGACATGGCCGCCGACCTCGAGCACCCCGAGCGGGTCGTCGGCTTCCACTTCTTCAACCCGGTCGCCGTGCTGCCGCTGCTGGAGATCATCAAGGGCGAGCGGACCGACGACGTGGCGGTGGCCACGGCGTTCGCCGTCGGCAAGGAGCTGCGCAAGTCGTCGGTGCTGGTCAAGGACGCCCCGGCGTTCGTGGTCAACCGGCTGCTGACCCGCTTCACCAGCGAGGTCTTCAACGCGATCGACGCCGGCACCCCGCTGGCGGTGGTCGACACGGCGCTGGACCCGCTGGGCCTGCCGATGCGGCCGATCGCGCTGCTGCAGCTGGTCGGCCCCGCGGTCGCGCTGCACGTGGGCGAGACCCTGCACCGGGCGTTCCCGGACCGCTTCGGCGACAGCCCCAACCTGCGCAAGATCGTCGAAGCCGGCCTGCCGCTGATGGCCGACGACGAGATCAACCCCGAGGTGGTCAAGCTGGTCGAGGGCGGTTCCGCCCCGCTGACCGGCGATGAGGTACGCCAGCAGGCGCTCGACGCGCTGGCCCAGGAGATCCGGCTGATGCTGGACGAGGGCGTCGTCGCCGAGGCGCAGGACATCGACCTGTGCATGATCCTGGGCGCCGGGTGGGGCTTCCACCTGGGCGGCGTGACGCCGTACCTGGACCGCAGCGGCACCTCGGAGCGCGTCACCGGCAAGCGGTTCCTGCCGCGGGGCGTGGCCAGCCTGCCGGCCTGATCCCCGTCCCCGACCGGCGTCCCCGTGCCTGCCCTTGGCACGGGGACGCCGTCGGGTAGGCGCTCTGTCGCAGAAGTGACAGGTTGGCGACGACACCGGTAGCGCCGAGTCGGTAGGCTCGCTGACCTCATCAGCTTTGGAGTTCGCATGTCACAGCCGCCGTCCCAGCCCTACCCCGGCGAGCCCGGTCCCGAGGGTGGCTATCAGCCTCCGGCGGCCCCCGGTTCCTACCCACCGCCCGGCCAGGGGTCATACCCGCCGCCCGGCGGCCAGGGTGCCTACCCGCCGCCGCCCGGTTCCTATCCGCCGCCGGCTCCCGACCAGGGTTCCTACCCGCCGCCGCCCGCCGACCAGGGTTACTACCCGCCGCCGGCCGCTCCGGGTTCCTACCCGCCGCCGGGCGCCGACCAGGGTGGATATCCGCCGCCCGGCGCCGGCTACCCGGGACAGGGCGCGCCGCAGTACGGCGCCGGCCCGGCGCCCAAGAAGAAGTCGTCGGCGCTGAAGATCGTGCTGATCGTGGTCGGCGTCGTCGCGCTGCTCTGCGTCACCGGCAGCACGATCGCCTTCTTCGCCGCCAAGGACAAGGTCTCCGAGGTCATCGACGCCGCCAAGATCACCGTGGTCGAGCCCGCGACGCTGGGCGGACGCCCCAAGGCCAGCGACCCCTCGCTGCAAAGCAGCGCCGACGGCCTGAGCGGCATCATGTCCAACGTCCCGGGCGCCACCGGCTCCGTCGGCGCGATCTACGGCGACCTGCAAAACCAGGACATCGTCATGGTCGCCGCGGCCTCCTCGATCAACGGCTCGGCCGAGGACCGCTTCAAGGAGCTGAGCACCAGCACGGGCAGCGGCGGCATCAACATCGACAACCTCACCGACACCGACCCGGGTCCGCTCGGCGGCATCGCCAAGTGCGGCGACACCAACAACGCCGGCGTGCCGATGGCCGTCTGCATCTGGTCCGACAACGGCAGCGTCGGCATGCTGGCGATGATGTTCAAGGGGAAGGCGGACCTCGAGAAGGAGTTCATCACGCTCCGCGGCGAGGTCGAGAAGAAGTCCTGACCTGTCCCGAGCCTCGCCACACCCGGCCCGCCCGGTGTGGCGAGGCTCGCTGCAGTCCCTTGACCACCCGCGACCGGCGGCGACTAGGCTCCCCGGTGCTGTAGCCCGATCGATGGAGCGTTGATGTCGCAGCCGCCGAACCAGCCCTACCCGGGCCAGCCCCACCCCGAACAGCCCGGCCCGGAAGACCCGTGGCCCGGTCAGCCGTATCCGGACCCGTCCTATCCGGGGCAGCCCTATCCGGGGCAGCAGCAGTCCGGGCAGCCCTATCCCGGTCCGGCGACCGGCGAGCAGCCGTGGTCCGTGCCGCCCGGGTCAGGTCAGCCCTACCCGGGTCAGCCCGGCTATCCCGGGCAGCCCTATCCGGGGCAGCCGGGATATCTCGGCCAGCCGTACCAGGGACAGCCGAACCCCGACGTGCCCTCCTCCGTGCCGCCGCAGCCGGGTTATCCCGCGCAGCCGACCTACGTCCAGCAGCCGTCATATCCGCAGCCGGAATACGGGGGTTACCCGCAGCCGGGCTATCCCCAGGCCGGGCCGCCGATGCAGGGCTATCCGCCGGCGCCGAAGAAGAAGTCCAAGGCGCTGCCGATCACGCTGGTGTCGATCGCCCTGGTGCTGGTGGTCTGCGTCGGCGGCAGCACCGCGATCTATCTGGCCGGGCGCAACACCGCCGAAGGCTTCGCCGACGCCATCTCGTCGGGGGCGCCGACCCCGGGGGCGACCGGCCGCACCGAGCCGACCGAGGAAGCGACGAGCGCGCCCACGATCACGATCGCCGAGCCGAAAAAGCTCAGTGGCCGCCCCAAGGTGACCGACCCCACATTCGCGGCCACGGCCGATCAGCTCAAGAAGAGCCTGGCGCTGCTGCCCGGCGCCTCGCAGACGGTCGGAGCGGTCTACGGCACCCCGTCGAAGCAGGATCTCGTCCTGGTCGTGGCGGCGAAGTCCTTCGTGGCCGACCCGAAGACCGAACTGGAGAACGCCTTCAGCGGCTCGAATGTGGACAGCCTGAAACTGACTGGTATCACCAGCATCCCGGCGGGCCCGCTCGGCGGCGTCGCGAAATGCGCCAAGGGAAAGGGCGGCGGATCGCCCCTGTCGATGTGCGCGTGGGCGGACGAGGGCAGCTCCGGCTGGGTGATCTGGTACTTCACCTCGCTGAGCAAGGCCAAGGCCGAGTTCATCAAGGTGCGGGGCCAGGTCGAGAAAAAGTCAAACTGACACGCCGGACGGCCGCGTCACACGTTCGTATCGCTCCCGACACGAACGCGACGCGGTCTCGCCGGTTGGGCACACCGATGCCGTACCGAAACATCGACAAGACAATATGATCGGCCGGGTCCGCCATGGTCCCGGCTTTTCGTTTTCGACCGACAGAGGAGCGTCCGGTGTTACTCCCGCAACTTCGCCGCGTCCGCTGGGCGGTGCGAGCGACCCTGGTCCTGGGCGTGGCAGCCTCCGTGGTCGCGAACATCCTGCACGCCCTGGACAACCCGATCAGCCAGGCGATCGCCGCCTGGCCGCCGCTCGCCCTGCTGCTGACGGTCGAGCTGATCTCGCGGGTTCCGGTACACCGCCGCTCCCTCGCCTTCGCCCGCCTGTTCGCCACGGCGACGATCGCCGGCATCGCCGCCTGGGTGTCCTACTGGCACATGGCCGGCGTGGCGGCCCGCTACGGTGAGTCGGGCGCCTCCCCCTACCTGCTACCCCTGTCGGTGGACGGCCTGATCGTGGTGGCCAGCATCTGCCTGGTCGAACTGGGCGGCCGCATCGCCACCCTGGAGAACGAGGCGGCAGCCACCACCAAGGCGTCCCGCGAGGCCGCCGAGTCGGCAGCCCAGGTCGCCGCCGCGGCCCGCCACGCGGCCGGCACGGACGGCGTCACGGCGAACGGCGTCGCCGACCGCCCCGCTGCCGCCGGCCCGGAGCCCGCCCCGGCCGGTGGCCGGGAGGACGTCAGAGTGCCCGGCCTGATCCCGGTGCCGGCACCAACCGGTGCGCGGCGCAGCCCCGCGACGGCAGCCGCGCTGGCGGAGGTGGCAGCGGCCCTGCCCCGCACCGGTCTGCCCAAGACCCGCGGTGCCGAGGTCTCGGCCTTCACTCCGACGCTGACCCGTCAGGGCAGAGTCACCGTGTCCGCCTCGGCCGGCGGCAACGCCGCGCCCGCCAAGACCACCACCCCGGCCCGGAGCGGGTCACCGAACGCCAAGGCCGCCAAGCAGCCCGGCGCCCCGGTGCGGAACGCCGCCAAGCCGACGTCGAAGACCCGCAGAAGCCCGGCCGAGACGCTGGCGGAAGCCGCGAAGATCAAGGCCACCCACCCGGGCATCACCGAGGCGGACCTGGCGACGCGACTGGGCATCAGCGCCTCCCGCTGGCGCACGATCCGCCGAGAAGCCGATCAGGAAGGCCTCCGCCTGGCCGCCTGACGAGCCCGACCACGTGACGCAGCCGACCGCCGACGACGGGGGTCGGCTGTGTCACATCAGCCAGGTCACATCAGCCAGGCGCGATGCCGAGGCCCTTGGTCCGGGGCACGCTGGCCGTAGCAGCCACGACAGGGGTCGTATCGGCCGCGGGCAGCCGCACGGTGACCTCCAGGCCCCCGCCCGGCTGAGCCACCGCCGAAACCGTCCCGCCGTGGGCGTCACAAACGGCCCGTACGATCGACAGCCCCAGCCCGGACCCGCGGGACCCGGTCCGCTCCCAGCCGCCCCGGCGGAACGGCTCGAACAGCCCCGGCACGTCCCCCGGCTCCACCTCGTAGCCCGTGTTCCCCACCACGAGCCGGGCGTATCCGTCCTCGTTCTCGGTGCGCAGCCAGAGCCGGCCCATCAGGTGGTTGTAGCGGATCGCGTTCTCGATCAGGTTTCCGGCGAGCCGGTCCAGCAGGCTGGGGTCGCCGACCACCGGCGCCGCCTCCAGCTCCGTCGTCACGTCGAGCTTCATCCGTTCCGCCTCGGCCCGGACCGCCGACAGCGCGTTGTAGACGCTGGTCGCCAGGTCGGCCGGCACCTTGCGGACCAGCCGCCGACCGGATTGCGCCTCGCTGCGCGCCAGCACCAGCAGCGCGTCCACCAGGCCGTTCGCCCGTTCGGAGGCGTTGCGGACCACCTTGGCCATCCGGCGGTATTCGGCCACGTCCGCCTCGTCGTCGCTCAGCGTCACGTCGATCTCGGTGCGCATGACCGCCAGCGGGGTGCGCAGCTCGTGGGACGCGTTGGCGACGAAGCGTTTCTGCGACTCGAACGCCCCGGCCAGCCGGTCCAGCATCGCGTCGAAGGTGCGGGCCAGCTCGGCCACCTCGTCGTCGGCGCCCGAGTAGCGGATGCGCTGGTCCAGCGTCTCCTCGCCCAGTCGTTGCGCGGTCGCCGTCACGAAGTGCAGCGGGCGCAGGGCCCGCCCGGCCACCGCGTACGCGCCCGCGATGCCGATCAGGCCGATGGCGAAGAGCGCGATCAGGCCTTTGACCAGCAGCTCCTGGGAGGCCCGGTCGACCAGCTCGGTCTGCCAGGTCAGCGCGTCGAGCCGGCTCCCGTCGGAGAGCACGACCTGGGTGCCGGGCAGCAGCTTGTCCGAGGGGCGCAGGGCGTCGCCGACCAGCAGCCAGGCCAGCAGCACCAGGATGGCACCGGCCCCGACCAGCAGGATGCCGTTGAGCAGGGTGAGCCGCAGCCGCAGAGTGGGCCGCAGCCCCATCCGCTCGCGTCGGCCGGCATAGACCGTCATGACTGAGCCACCTTTGCCATGCCCTCCTGGCCCTCGCCCGCGACACCGCGGCGCCGCTCGGTGCGGTCGGTCATGACCGGCCGCCGGCGGGAAGCACGACGACCGGCTCGGGCACCCGGTAGCCCGCGCCGACCACGGTCTCGATCAGCGGCGGGTCACCCACCTTCTTGCGCAGGGTCATCACCGTGACCCGGACCGTCGTGGTGAAGGGGTCGGTGTTGGCGTCCCAGACGCGTTCGAGCAGCTCCTCGCTGGACACCACGCCGCCGCGGGCCTTGAGCAGCTCCTCGAGGACGCCGAACTCCTTGTTGGTCAGGTCGATCGGGGCGCCGCCGCGGGTCACGACCCGGCGGGCCTGGTCGAGGATCAGGTCGCCGACGGTCAGGACCGGCGGCGCGGCCGGGGTGGCTCGCCTGCCGAGGGCCTGGACCCGGGCCACCAGTTCCTCGAACGCGAACGGCTTGGGCAGGTAGTCGTCGGCGCCGAGCTGGAGCCCCTCGACCCGGTCGGCCACGGTGACGCTGGCCGTGAGCATCAGCACCCGGGTCAGCGCGCCGGAGGCGACCAGCGCCGCGCAGATCTCGTCGCCGTGCATGCCGGGCAGGTCCCGGTCGAGCACGACGACGTCGTACCGCGTCACGTACGCCATCTCGTGGCCGCTCAGGCCGTCGTATGCCACGTCGACCGCCATGCCCTTGCGCCGCAGCCCCCGGGCGATCGCGTCACAGAGGTTCCGCTCGTCTTCCACCACCAGCACGCGCACCCGGGGTCCTCCGCAGTCAAAAGTCAGCTCACCGCACAGCCTTGCCGCCGGCCCGTAAAGAGGCCGTGAGTGCAGGCTACCGGGCGGTTACTATCCGGTCAGGGGCCAGATCGCAACAGTGGCGTCGATCCGGCGGCAGACCAGCACGTCGGTCGTCGCCCGGCAGTCGCCGGAGACTGTGGTGGCCGTCCCGAGCACCCGCACGGCGAGCGTGGCCGGGTCGAGCAGCGCGTAAAAGACCACGTCGTCGCCGATGCGCTGGCGCAGGCCCACCACGGTGCCGTCGGCGCGGGCCGGCCCGGCGATCCGCCAGGCGCCGAAGTCGCCGTGCACGACGCCGGTGCGCGGCTCCACCACCGCGAGCGGATACCGCCCCTCCAGCCCTTCGCCGCCGCTGACCAGCAGATACGGCCCGGCCTCCGCGGCCATCGTCCAGCGGTCCGCGGCCCAGCGCACCCGGCCGGTGCCGGGGTCGAGCACCTGCACCCCGCCGCGGTAGCCGAAGACACAGATGGCGTCGACGCACTCCTGCACCCAGTGACCGGCGAGTTCCACGGTGCTGTGCCAGCGCGGGCTCAGGCCGGTCAGGGTGTACGCGGTGATCCCGCCGAGCCCGCCGACCAGCACCAGGTCATCGCTGGGCCAGACGGTGATGCCGCGCCGGGACCAGCCCGGCCGCGCGGTCACGTCGCCCTGATGGACCAGCGTTCCGGTCACGGTGTCCCGGACCTCGATGTGCCCGGTCGTGGTGGCCGTGATGAGCCGATGCGGGAAGCCGTCGGTGTAGCCGGCCTCGGTGGTGAACCCCGGCAGCGGCTCCGCCAACGACCAGCGGGTGCGCCCGGTGGCCAGGTCGAGGCCGTACCAGTGCTGGTCGCCGTACCGCGGGCTGCTCTCCCGCAGCAGGGCCAGGCCGTCCGCCGGCGAGATGCCGAACAGCCGGGCCGGGGCCCGCCAGCGCACCCGGTCGGTGCCGGCCACGAGGGCGACCGTCGCCTCGGCGCCGATGGTGTCGACCTGGTACGAGACCAGCACCGTCTCGGCCACGGAGGTGACCTGGACGACCGCCCCGGTGACGGCGACCCTGGTCAGTGCCAGCAGCTCGCCGCCCGGCAGCGCGTACATGCTGACGATCTTGGTTTTGACGGCCGCCTCGCGCGGTTCGGGACCGGCGCTGACGATGTAGAGGCGGCTCTGCTCGACGAACATGTTGTCGCCGAGGCGGGCGGGCACGATGACCGGGCCGACCGGGCCGAGCTCGGCCGCCGCGCCGCTCAGGCCGATCAGCAGGACGACGGACAGGGCGGCCAGCGTGGCCCGGAAGGAGTGCGGCCGGCGGGGGGACGCCTCGATGTCGCTCGGCAACCGGCCGTGCTGTTCACCGAGGTCGATCAGGACGTCGCCCACGCCGTCATTGTGCGCCCGTCGATCGATGATCGGGCGGGTCAGGCGTGGTAGGCCCACACCTCGACGCCGGCCGTCGCCCGGCAGGCGAGCAGTCCCGGCACGGCCTGGCACTGCACCGTCGTGTCCGGCAGCCGGCCGAGCGGCTGGACCGCGGCGGCGCCCTGCCGCAGCAGGCCGAAAACGGTGCTGCGGTCGCTTTCCAGGCGGCTCAACACGTATGCGCCGCCGGCCTGGACCGGGAAGTAGAAGCCCCACCGGTCGAGGTCGATCAGCGGCCGTCCGGTGGCGACGTCGGCGGTCCGCAGCGGGCTAGTCTGCCCCTGCACCTCCAGCACCGAGTCGGCGCCGAACGCGAAGACGTCGGTGTCGGCGATCCGCCAGCGCTCGGCGCCGGTGCGCGGGTCCAGCACGATGAGCTCGGCACTGCTCCTGACACAGGTCAGCCCGGGACAGTAGGCGGAGTTGCCGGCCGGATCGGGCAGCTCCTGCCGCCAGAGCTCGTCGAGAGTGCCCGCGCCGTAGGCGGTGACCAGCCCGCCCGTGCCGAAGGAGCCGTAGTGCACCAGCACCGTGTCACCGACGACGTCGCCCTCCTCGGCTCGGGCGCCGTCGATCATGGGCACGGCCCGCTCGCGCAACACCGCGCCGGTCGTCGGGGAGAGCAGCATCAGTTTGTCGGAGGTGAGCACCACGACGGCGGTCTCCGGGCCGTCCGACAGGGTGGTGAAGACCGAGCCCGGGAACGACCGCGACCAGCGCGGCGCGCCGGTGGCCAGGTCGAGGCCGCGCAGTTCGGTGCGCTGCGCCGGCTCGGTGTGCAGGGCGCCGCTGTTGGTGCCGTAGAGCTGGCCGGGGTCGCCGGACTCCGTGTCGTACTCGGTGCCGGGCCGGAAGATCTCCTCCTCGGCGAACGCGACCCGGTCGCTCACCGGCTGCACGGCCACGGGCGAGGTCCACCGGACCGCCCCGGTGCGGGCGTCGAGCACGGTGACGCTGCGCCCGGACCGCACCAGCGTGAAGTCGGCCGTGGTGTCGTACACGTAGAAGGGGTCCCCGTCCGTGGCCGCCGTGAAGCTCCAGAGCCGGCGGAGCGGCCGGGCCTGCCAGGCCGTGAGCACGCGCGGCTCGGCGTCCAGATCCATCAGGTAGAGGGTGCCGTCGAGCAGCTGGAAGTCGGCGGCGGCGGGGACCGGCACGGCGCCGACGCGCTGCCAGAGCACCGAGGTGACCGGGGCGGCCCCGCCCAGCGCGAGCAAGAGCAGAACTGCCAGGGCCGCTCCGGCCCGGCGGTAGTAATAGGCGGGCGGCGCGGTGGCTGCGGCGGGCAGAGCCGGCGTCTCGGGGCTCAGCTCGATCAGCGCCACGCTCAGTCCTCTCGCCGATAGGCCCAGACCACCAGGTCGCCGGTCGACTCACGGCAGACGAGCCGGTCGGGCACGGATTGGCAGTCGCCGGTGCCGGCCGGCAGGTCGGCCAGCGGCTCCGGATGCGCGCCGCCGGGTGCGGCGACGGCGACCATGGTACGGCTCCCCGAGTCGACCAGCCGCGTCACCAGCAGGTGGTCCTCGCCACCGGTGCCGGAGACCAGGCGCCAGCCACGCAGGTCGACGAGGACCTGGCCGGTAACCGGATCGATCAGGCCCGCGGGGTCGGCCTCCCCGGCCGGGGTGCCGAACGCGACGAACGTGGCGCCGCGCTGCTCGATGCTGCGCCACCCGGGCCGGGACCAGAGCTGCGCCCCGCCGTCCGGGTCGAGGGCGCGGACCCCGTCGGGCCCGGTGAGGCAGATCAGCGGCCCGCACGGGTTGACCTCGTACGCGTACCCGGCGGGCCGGCTCCAGCGGTGCCGCAGGGTCACCGGGTCGAAGGCGCTGACCATCCGGCCGGCGGGGGTCGGGTGCCGCAGCACCAGCAGCCCGCCCGCCACGGCCGGGTTCTCGGGGGCGTAGTCGGCGGGCGGCAGTTCGGCCTGGGTGAGCAGCAGACCGGTGTCCAGGTCGTGCACGGCGGCGGTGCGACTGTCGTGCATGAGCAGCATCCGCGGCCCGCTTCCGGCCGGCCCCGGCACACCCATCAGGACGGCCGTCGACGGGACCGGCACCTGCCAGCGGGTGGTGCCGCCGACCGGATCGAGCGCGTCGACGTGCCGCTGCACCCGGCGGCCGGAGCCGGAACTGCGCACGCCGGAGACGGCGAGCAGGACCTCCGAGCCCGGGATGGTGACGACGTTGCCGGAGCGCCGCCACTGGGCGGCGCCGCTGGTCAGCGAGACGGCGGTGGTGCCCGGGTCGCCCTGGTTGCCGCTCCACGGCCGCATCAGCACCAGGTTGCCGCCGGTCCGCAGCCGGAAGGTCGGCGACGCGGAGCCGGCCTGCCAGTTCAGCCGCCCGTCGGCCAGGCGGTACGAGCTGAGCATCCCGTAGTTCTGCACGAGCAGGTCGCCGTCGCCGGTCAGGGTGAACGGGTCGGCGGGGCCGAACGGCAGGCTCAGCACGGGCGACAACGCCGGGGGTGGCGGCGCCGCCGAGGCCCCCGACGACAGCAGCACGATGGCCGCGAGGAGCACCGGGGCGAACCACGCCGGCATCGTCGAGCGCACCGGCCGGACGTATTCGTCAGGCTCGCCCCGGGCCAGACCGAGATCGATGATTACCGTGTTGCCGCCGAACGTCTCCGCCGCCATGCCCCCAAAGGTAACGGACAGATAACGAAATCGCCCGTTCGCGCCCCTAACCTTGAGGTTGGTGCTGTGCGGCCGACTCCTCGAGCTGCGAGATCCACTCCGTCACGTCCCGGGCGATGTCCTGCGCCGTGAGGCCCAGCGCGGACAGGATCTCGGCGCGGCTGCCGTGCGGGTGGAAGCCGGCCGGCACCCCCAGGTCACGCAGCGGCACGTCGACGCCGGCGTCGCGCAGGGTGCTGGCGACGGCATCGCCGACACCGCCGGCCCGGATGCCGTCCTCCAGCGTCACGACGAGGCGGTGACCGCGGCTCAGGGCGGCGAGCTCGATCGGCACCGGACGGACCCAGCGCGGGTCGACGACCGTGACGCCGTACCCCTGCTCGGCGACCCGCTCCGCGACCTCCATGCCCAGCTTGCCGAACGCGCCCACCGCGACCAGCAGGATGTCCTTGCGCTCGTCCTCGCGCAGCACGTCGACGGGGCCGACCCGGCGCAGCGCCGGCAGGTCGGCCGCGACCGAGCCGGTCGGGAAGCGCACGATCGTCGGGCCGTCGTCGACGGCGACCGCCTCGCGCAGCTCCTCGCGCAGGGTGGCGGCGTCGCGCGGCGCGGCGATCCGCAGGCCCGGCACGGCGCCGAAGACGCTCAGATCCCAGATGCCGTAGTGGCTCGGGCCGTCGGGGCCGGTGATGCCGGCCCGGTCCAGGACGATCGTCACCGGCAGCCCGTGCATCGCCACGTCCAGCAGGACCTGGTCGAAGGCGCGGTTGAGGAACGTCGCGTAGATGGCGACGACCGGGTGCAGGCCGCCCATCGCGAGGCCGGCGGCCGAGGTGATGGCGTGCTGCTCGGCGATGCCGACGTCGTAGACCCGCTCGGGATGCTTCTTCTGCAGCGTGGCGATGCCGGTGGGCTCGGCCATCGCGGCGGTGATGCCCACCACGTCGGGCCGCTCGTCGGCGATCGCCACGAGCTCCTCGGCGAAGACGTGGGTCCACTTCACCGACGGCTTCGCGGTCATCGCACCGGTCCGCGGGTCGAACGCGCCCGGGCTGTGCCAGCAGTCCGCCTCGTCGTCCTCGGCCGGGCGGTAGCCGTAGCCCTTGCGGGTCACCGCGTGCACGATGACCGGGGCGTTGAAGCCCTTGGCCCGGCGCAGGGCCGACTCCATGGCCTGCACGTCGTGCCCGTCGACCGGGCCGAGGTATTTGATGCCGAGGTCCTCGAACATCGGCTGCGGGCTGACCGCGTCCTTGATGCCCTTCTTGACCGCGTGCAGCACCTCGTAGACCGGCTTGCCGACCACCGGGGTCGAGCCCAGGGCGTCCTTGACCAGATCCAGGACCCGCTCGTAGCCGGGGTTGAGGCGCAGCGTGGCGAGGTGGTCGGCGAGCCCGCCAATGGTCGGCGCGTACGAGCGGCCGTTGTCGTTGACGATGATGACCAGGCGGTTCTTCGCCGACGCGATGTTGTTGAGCGCCTCCCAGCACATGCCGCCGGTGAGCGCGCCGTCGCCGACCACGGCCACCACGTGCCGCTCCTCGCCGCGCAGCGTGAACGCCTTGGACAGGCCGTCCGCGTATGACAGGGCGGTGGAGGCGTGCGAGTTTTCGATCAGGTCGTGCTCGCTCTCGGCCTGGCTCGGGTAGCCGGAGAGGCCACCGCGCTGCTTCAGCCGGTCGAAGCCGTCCTGCCGGCCGGTCACCATCTTGTGCACGTATGCCTGGTGGCCGGTGTCGAACAGCACCCTGTCGCGCGGGGAGTCGAAGACCCGGTGCAGGGCGAGGGTGGTCTCCACGACGCCGAGATTGGGACCGAGGTGGCCGCCGGTGCGGGAGACCTTCGCCACCAGGAAGTCGCGGATCTCCGCAGCGAGCAGGGTGAGCTGATCAGGATCGAGGCGCTTGAGATCGCCGGGGGTTTTGATGCCCGGAAGGAGGCCGGCCGTCGTCTGATCACTGCGCTCGCTCATGAGGAGTCAGTCTATCGGCGGAACGCTGCCGCGCATCTGGCGCAAACGGTCATAGAGACCTCCTCCACAATATCTACACAACCGCGGGCCGGTAGCCGGGCACGAACAGGGCGACGCACTCGATGTGCTGGGTCATCGGGAAGCAGTCGTACGCCCGCAGCTCGGCCAGCCGGTAGCCCTCGGCCGTGAAGGTCTGCACGTCCCGGGCCAGCGCGGCCGGGTCGCAGGCCACGTAGGCCACCGCGCGCGGCCGGGCCGTCGTGATCGCCCGGACCACCTTCGTGCCCGCGCCCGTGCGCGGCGGGTCGAGCACCACCAGATCCACCGGGCCGGTCACCCGGCGCCGACCCAGGGCCACGTCCACCCGGCCGGCCACCACCTCGACGCCGTTGAGGTCCGCCAGGTTGGTGCGGGCCGCCGTCACGCCCACCGGCGCGGACTCGATGACCGTCGTCCGGGCCCGGGTGCGCTCGGCGAGTGCCGCGGCGAAGAGGCCGGCACCGCCGTACAGGTCCCAGGAGGTCTCCCCCTCGGCCGGCTGGAGCAGCTCCAGGACGGCGGCCACCAGGGTGTCCGCCGCGGCGGGGTGCACCTGCCAGAAGCCGTCCGGCGGCACCTGCCACTTCCGGCCGATGGCCAGCTCGCTGACCTCCGCCGGCCCTTCGGCCAGGCCCGCGCCGCCGGGCGCCGGGGTGCCGGGCGCGGCGACGTCGGCGGTCGCGAGCAGCGGGGTGACGGCCGGGCGGGCCCGGACGCTGACGTCGCCGCCGGTCGAGGCGACCACCTCCACCGCGGCCGCGTCCGGCCACAGCCGGGCGGTCACGTCGAGCTTCTGCAGCTCCGGGTGGGCGATCAGGCAGCGGTCGACCGGTACGACCTCGTGCGAGCGGTGCTTCAGCAGCCCGGGCCGGCCGACGGCGTCCACGGCATACCGCACGCGCGACCGCCAGCCCAGCGGGCCACCCGGCAGCGGCTGGACCCGGACGTCCAGCTCGGCGATCCGCTCGGGGCTCAGCCCGCCCATCCGGCCGAGCAGCGACCGCACCACGTCGGCCTTCCACTCCAGCTGCGCGGCCGGCGAGACGTGCTGCAGGTCGCAACCGCCGCAGCCGCCGGGGTGGGCGAACGCGCACGGCGGGGTCACCCGCTCCGGCGCGGCCTCGTGGATCTCCACGGCGTCCGCCCGCAGGTAGCCCTTGTGCAGCTCGGTCACCTCGGCGGTGACCCGCTCCCCCGGCAGCGCGTGCCGCACGAAGACCACCTGCCCGTGCGGGCCGCCGATCCGGGCCACGCAGTGCCCGCCGTGCGCGGGAGCACCGACCGTGACCTCGATCCGGTCGCCCTCGAACAGTTCGTCGTCGCTCACTTTTGCTCTTCCGGGGGGTCGGTGGGAGGTGCGGCGGCCACGACGACCGGCACACCGTTGCTGGGACGGGTGCGCGGACCGCGGGCCGGCGCCCGGCTCAGGCCGCGGTCCAGCCGGTCGAGATCGCGGTCCTGGCTGGACTGCAGCTGCCACGGCACGCTGGTCACCATCACCCCGGGCTCGAACAGCAGCCGGGTCTTGATCCGCAACGCGCTCTGGTTGTGCAGCAGGTTCTCCCACCAGCGGCCGACCACGTACTCGGGGATGAAGACGGTGACCACGTCGCGCGGCGAACCGCGCCGCACGCTCTTGACGAAATCGATGATCGGCCGGGTGATCTCCCGGTACGGCGAGTCCACCACGGTCAGCGAGACCGGGATCTGCCGGCGTTCCCACTCGGCCTGGATGGTACGGGTGTCCTTGTCGTCGACGTTGACCGTGACCGCCGTCAGCGTGTCCGGCCGGGTCGCCTGGGCATAGGCCACCGCCCGCAGGGTCGGCTTGTGCACCTTGCTGACCAGCACCACGGCGTGGTTGCGGGAGGGCAGCACCGGGCGCTCCTCGCTCGGCTCCAGCTCCTGCGCGACCCGCACGTAGTGCTTGCGGATGGCCAGCATCAGCGCGTAGAGGATCAGCATGAAGACGATCGCGATCCAGGCGCCCAGCAGGAACTTGGTGACCAGCACGACGATCAGCACCGCGCCGGTCATCGCCATGCCGAAGGTGTTGATCGACCGGGAGCGGACCATCCGGCGCCGGGCGCCCGGATCCCGCTGGGTGCGCAGCAGCCTGTTCCAGTGCCTGATCATGCCGGCCTGCGACAGCGTGAAGGACACGAAGACGCCGACGATGTAGAGCTGGATGAGCCGGGTGACCTCGGCATCGAAGGCCACGATCAGGAGCATCGCGGCGACCGCGAGGAAGATGATGCCGTTGCTGAACGCCAGCCGGTCGCCGCGGGTGTGCAGCTGACGGGGCAGGTAACGGTCCTGGGCCAGGATCGAGCCGAGCACCGGGAAGCCGCTGAACGCGGTGTTCGCGGCCAGGAAGAGGATCAGCGCGGTGACCACGCCGACCACGTAGAGCAGGATCGAGCCGTTGCCGAAGACCGTCTCGCCGAGCTGGGTGACGACCGTCTTCTGCACGTAGTTGTCCGGGCCGCCGACGATCTGCACCAGCGGGTCCTCGACGTACTGCAGGTGGGTGGCCCGGGCCAGCATGATCATCCCGGTCAGCATGGCGATCGCGATGCCGCCCAGCAGCATCAGCGTGGTGGCGGCGTTCTTGCTCTTCGGCGGCTTGAACGCGGGCACGCCGTTGGAGATGGCCTCGACCCCGGTCAGCGCGGCGCAGCCCGAGGAGAAGGTCCGCAACAGCAGGAAGACGAAGGCGAAGCTGGTCAGATGGTGGGTCTCGGCCTCGATGACGACGTCCGCGCTGGGCGCGCGCAGGTCCTGGCCGAGGACGTAGACCCGGACCAGGCCGGTGAGGAGCATCCCGAGCATGACCACGATGAACGCGTACGTGGGGATGGCGAACGCGGTGCCCGACTCGCGCAGCCCTCGCAGGTTGAGCGCGGTGAGCACGGCGATGGCGGCGAGCGCGACGCCGATCCTGTGCTCGGCCACGAACGGCACCACCGAGCCCAGGTTCGCCAGTCCGGCGCTGATCGACACCGCCACGGTGAGGATGTAGTCGACCAGCAGCGCGCTGGCCACCGCCACCCCGAAGCGCGGGCCCAGGTTGACCGTCGCGACCTCGTAGTCGCCGCCCCCGGACGGGTAAGCGTGCACGTTCTGCCGGTAGCTCGCCACCACCGTGGCCATCACGACGGCGACCGCCAGCGTGATCCACGGCGAGTAGATGAACGCGCCGGCCCCCGCGATGGAGAGCGTCAGCAGGATCTCGTCGGGCGCGTAGGCGACGCTGGACAGCGCGTCCGAGGCGAAGACGGGCAGTGCGATCCGCTTCGGCAGCAGGGTGTGCTGCAGCCGATCGGAGCGGAAGGGCCGGCCGAGCAGGAGCCGCTTCGCTAGGGACGTCGAACTTGCCACAAGCGCCAAGGGTACGGCTGCGCACGCCACGCCGTCGGCCGCCCCGGCCAACGGCGACCGCCGCCGCATGGCACGCTCTGCCTAGGTACGCATCCAGCGGGAAGGCGCAAAACCTTGCACGTGGTGATCATGGGCTGTGGCCGGCTCGGCTCGACGCTGGCGAACAAGCTCGACGCGCGCGGCCATACGGTCGCGGTGATCGACCAGAACGCCGACGCCTTTCGCCGGCTGGGCGCCGACTTCGGCGGCATCACGGTGACCGGGATCGGCTTCGACCGGGACGTGCTGATCTCGGCCGGCATCGAGCGCGCCGACGCGTTCGCGGCGGTGTCCAGCGGCGACAACTCCAACATCATCTCGGCCCGGCTGGCCCGGGAGACCTTCGGCGTTTCGCGGGTCGTCGCCCGCATCTACGACGCCAAGCGGGCCCAGGTCTACGAGCGGCTCGGCATCCCGACCGTGGCCACGATCCGCTGGGCCGCCGACCGGATGGTGCGCCACCTGGTGCCGGAGGGCACGGTCGAGGTGTTCCGCGACCCCACCAGCTCGGTCTCGATCGTCGAGGCGCCGCTGCACCGCGACTGGGTGGGCCAGACGCTCACCTCGCTGGAGGACGCCACCGGTGCCCGGGTGGCCTACCTGATGCGCTTCGGCATCGGCTCGCTGGCCACGCCGTCCACCGTGCTGCAGGACGGTGACCAGGTCTTCATGCTGGTCACCGACGACATCGTCGAGGACGTGCTCGCGAGCGCCGCGGGCTCCGGGCTGAGGAGTCACTGATCATGCGGATCGCCATCGCGGGTGCCGGCAACGTGGGCCGCTCGATCGCCAGCGAGCTGATCGGCAACGGCCACCAGGTGATGCTCATCGAGCGCCAGCCACGCCAGCTGCGCCCGGAGCGGGTGCCGGAGGCCGAGTGGGTGCTGGCCGACGCGTGCGAGCTCAGCAGCCTGGAGGAGGCCGACGTGGCGAGCTGCGACGTGGTCGTGGCCGCCACCGGCGACGACAAGGCCAACCTGGTCTGCTCGCTGCTGGCCAAGACGGAGTTCGCGGTCGGCCGGGTGGTGGCCCGGGTCAACCGGGCCGAGAACGAGTGGCTGTTCACCGAGCAGTGGGGGGTCGACGTCGCGGTCAGCAAGCCGCGGCTGATGGCCGCGCTGGTCGAGGAGGCGGTCACGGTCGGCGACCTGGTCCGGCTCATGACCTTCCGGCAGGGCGAGGCCAACCTGGTGGAGATCACCCTGCCGACCACCGCACCGTACGTCGGCGAGCCGGTGCGCTCCGTGCCGATGCCGCACGACTCCGCCCTGGTGGCCATCCTGCGCGGCAAGCGGGTGCTGGTGCCGACACCGGACGACTCCCTGGAGGCCGGCGACGAGCTGATCTTCGTCTGCACCTCAGAGGTCGAGGACGCGGTCCGCGCGGTACTCCTCGGCACCCGGGAGGGGTAGCCACTTCCGGTCCGGCATAGTTCCCTGGACGCGTCCAGCGGCCCGGGGCCGCTAGTTCGCCGTGCCGCCCTGCTCCGCCTCGGCCTGCTCTGCCTCGGCCCGCTCTGCCTCGGCCCGCTCCGCTTCGAGGTGCTGGGCAGCGGTCACCCGGTGCACGGCCCAGGCGGTGAAGGCGAAGGTCGCGGCGTAGATCGGCCAGCTGATCACGATCCGGACCACGCCGATCGCGTTGGCCTCGTCCGCCAGGTAGAGCCAGCCCTGCACGCCCGCGCGGATGAACAGCGACGCCGCCCAGACCAGGGTCAGCCACTGGAAGGTGCGGAAGAGGCGGGAGTTGCCGAACCAGTCGTGCTTGCCGCCGTTGGCGAGCACGCCCCAGACGTACCCGATGATCGGCCGGCGGACCGCGACCGACGCGATCAGCACGACCACCTGGCCCAGGGTCAGCAGGATGCCCGGCAGGTAGAAATTCTTGGCGTCGCCGGTGCGCCAGGCCAGGAAGGCGCCGATCGCGACGCCGAAGAGACCGTTGACGGCGTGCCGGACCGGCTGCTTGCGGGTCAGCCGGTAGACGCCGATTGCCAGGGCCGAGCCGACGCTGCCGCCGATCGCCCAGTACAGCGCGGTCTTCTTGCCCAGGTCCAGCCCGGCCTCGCCGAGCAGCACGTTGAGCACCACGAACGCGAGCACCGGCACGCTGGACTCGATGAGCCCGCGGACCCCGCCGAGCTGCTCGGAGATCTGCTCGCTCATCGAGGGGAAGGGTTCCTCGGCCTCCGCCGGCTTCTTGACGGCGGGCGGGTCGAGCTCCTCGACGAACTCGCCGATGAGCTCCTCGACGACTTCCTCGGCGACTCGCTCCTCCACTGTCTCGTGCGCGGCGTGACGGGGCTCGCTGCCGGGTGTCACCGGGGCGCCTCCAGCTCGTAGAACGGGTTGTAGATGACCTTGCGGTCGTCACGCAGGGCGATCCGGCCGCGGGCGGTGAGCTGACGGCCCGGTTCGATGCCGACGATGGAACGGCGGCCCAGGAAGACGAGCGTGACCACGTCGCTGCCGTCGTAGAGGTCGGCCTCGAGGGTCGGCAGGTTGGTGCGGGGAGTGTACGCCACCGTGCGCAGTCGGCCCGACACCGAGACGACCTGGCCGCGGCGGCACTCGCCGGCCGGCATCGCGCCGCACTTGGCGCTGTCGCGCTGCAGCTCCTGCGCGTCCAGCTCAGCCTCCGAGGCGGTCAGCCGCTCGAAGAACCGGCGCAGCCCGGTGGTGCGCTCATCGGTCGACATGACCTCGGTGCCACCCTCTCCTCGGCGAACCGTGGAAACACGCCGGCATGGATGCCGGCGGACGGCACACAGTGTGGGCAGGTGCCGTCCTTCCACGGTACGCCGGAAGCGCCCCCGGTGACGTACCTCACCGGGGGCCTTTTCGATCAATGCACGTGGCGCCCGTTGGGGCCGGGGAACTGCTCGTTCGCGGCCACGTTCGGCGGCGTCGGGTCCTCGCCCTCGGTGGCGTGCCGCTCGGCGTGCTCGGCCATCTCGCGCGGCAGCCGCAGCGGCAGCGCCTCGCGGACCGGCCGGGCCTCCTCGTCGCGGACCACGACCAGGCCGCGCAGGCACTCGCCGAGCACGCCCTCCTGGCCTGGGTCGGCGGCGGCCAGGCCCTGGAACAGCGCGCGGACCATCCAGCGCGGGCCGTCCACGCCGACGAACCGGACGTCCGCCGGCCCTTCGGGAGTGTTGACCCGAGCGGCCAGCTCGACGCCGTACGGCCCGTCGAACTCCTGCGGGGCGGCGCCGTCGGCGGTCATCGCCGTGGCGATCTCGGCTCGCACCTCGTTCCAGATGCCCTCGCTGCGCGGCGCGGCGAAGACGCCGAGCTGCAGCGCGCTGTTGCCGTGCACGAGCACGATCTGCTCGACGCCGCCGTCCGGGTTCGCCTGCACCCGCACCTCGACGCCCTCGAGCGCCGGGATCAGCAGGCTGCCGAGGTCCAGGCGCTGCACCCCGTCGGGCGCGTGCCTGCTGTCGTACGGGCCGTGCTCGGGTGCCGGCCCGTCGCCCATACTCTTGGCGAGCGCCGCCGACTGGGGTGCGTCGTCCGGGCGCACGTGCTTGGGACCGCCGCGCTTGCGGGAGAACATCTGCGTTGCCACCTTCTTCTGACTCTTCGTTCTCAAGGTTGGTGCTGAGGGACCGGCAGGGCCACGTGCCCGCCGGTCGAGCCGTGCCCGCCCGCGCCCCGACGGGTGTCGGGAAGCTCGTCGACCACGTGGAACACGGCCCGTTCGACCCGCTGCACGACGAGCTGAGCGATCCGGTCGCCCCGGGAGATCTTCGCGGTGCCGGCCGGGTCGTGGTTGACCAGGTTCACCAGAATCTCGCCGCGGTAACCGGCGTCGACCGTACCGGGCGCGTTGAGCACGGTCACGCCGAGGCGTACGGCGAGTCCGGAGCGGGGATGCACGAGGCCGACGTAGCCCTCCGGGAGCGCGATCGCCAGGCCCGTGCGCACCAGCGCGCGGGCGCCGGGGGCGAGCTCGACATCCTCGGCGGCGACCAGGTCGGCGCCCGCGTCGCCCGGGTGGGCGTAGGCCGGCAGCGGCAGGTCGGGGTCGAGCCGGCGGACCTGGATGTCCACGGGATCGGTCACGGTAGTGGTCCTCACGGTTCGGCGACGGGCGAGCGGCACCCACCCTGCCATCCTGCCCTCGCCGGGTACGGCGGCGCGCCGTACCCTCACCAGGGTGACATCCGAGGCCTCCGCACGCACGGCAGCGCCGCGTCCGGCGTACGCCGAGCGCCTGCACGTCCCGTGGCTCGCCTGGCCGGGCTGGCTCCTGGTGGCCGCCCTGCTCTCCGCCGAGATCTGGATGGGCAACACCGGCCTGCGCGCCTGGCTGCCGTTCGCGGTGCTGGTGCCGCTGACCGTGTTCCTGCTGTGGCGCGCCGACCGGATCCGGGTCGCGGTCACCGCGACGGAGTTCCAGGTCGACGACGCCCGGCTGCCGCTGAGCGTGATCGCCGACGTGGTGCCGCTGGACGCCGCCGGCAAGCGCGAGGCGCTCGGCGTGGGCGCACACCCGCTGGCCTTCGTGGTGCAGCGGCCGTGGATCAACGGCGCGGTGCAGGTGCTGCTGGACGATCCGGCGGATCCGACGCCGTTCTGGGTGGTCAGCACCCGGCACCCGGTCGAGCTGGCCACCGCCCTGCTGAGGGCTAGGAGCTGAGCTCCCGGCGCTCGCCGGAGATCACTGCCGGGCCCTGGCGGCGCAGGTCCTTGATGAGCTTCTCGCCCAGGCTGCGGGTGGCCCGGCGGTTGAGGTAGCTCGCCACAGCCGCGCCGGTGAGCAGCGGGCCGAGCGTGGTCAGGTTGCGCCCGAAACGGCGCAGGAGGGTGCCCTGCAGCTCCTTGCGGGCCGCGGTGCCCAGCACGGTGGCGACGCCGACACCCGGCACCAGCGGGTTGACGCCACGCTGGCCGGCCCAGGCCTGGATCAGGGCGGAGGCGCGCTCGACGGCGCTGCCGGCGACCGGCTGGCCGTAGACCTCGTGCAGCTCGCCGATCAGCTTGAGCTCGATGGCCACCACCGCGACCGTCTCGGCGGCGAGCAGGACCGGGGCCGAGAGCAGGGACGGTGTCGCCGCCCACTCCAGGGCGGCGACGCCACCGCCGGCGGCGCCCACCCCGGCGGTCGCCCGGGCGGCGTTGCGGACGAGCCGTTCGGCGAGCGCGTCGCCGGTCAGCCCTTCGTAGTGCCGGCGCAGGGTCGCCAGGTCGCGGACCGGCACGTGCGGCGCCACGTCGGCGACCACGTCGGCCATCCAGCGCACGGCGGCCCGCGGCCGGAACAGCCGGCCGAGCCCGCGCCGGCGCACGTCACCGACGAGCCGGCCGAGCAGGCGCCGGCGGCCGGCCGGCTCCAGGTCGTCGGCCGTGATGGCGGCCACGGTGGCGCCGATCCCGGCGTCGGTGTGGCCCGCAGGCTCGGCGGGGTCGACCTTGATGAGCTCACGCCCCGGATCCGCGGACTGTGCCGAGTTGTCTTCTGAGCGGCTCATCGTCGACCTCCCCGTGTCTGCTGGCGGCAAGGTGCCGTTGGCGTCATCCGGTCAGCCTGATACCCGCCGGAGCGGCCGGATCAAACCGGCGGCGCGGCGCATCAGGGGTCGGTACGTGACCCGGCCGTCGGACGACGACCGGGGGTGTCCTGCTCGCGGGCGCGCCGGTCAGGCGCACTCGCGGCAGATCAGTTCCCCGTTCCGCTCCACCGCGAGCTGGCTGCGGTGGTGCACTAGGAAGCAACGGGCGCAGCGGAACTCGTCGGTCTGCATCGGCAGCACCTTGACGGTCAGTTCCTCGTCGGCCAGGTCGGCACCGGGGAGCTCGAAGCTCTCCGCCACCTCGACCTCGTCGACGTCCACTGCGCCCGACTGCGAGTCGGCGCGGCGGGCCTTGAGCTCCTCAAGGCTGTCCTCGCCGAGGTCGACCTCGTCGCGACGCGGGGCGTCGTAGTCGGTGGCCATCGGTTTTCACTCTCCTGTATCGATGTGTCACTTGGCGTTAGTAACGCCAGCGACGGCGTTTCGGTTCCCGGGTATGACGGACTTTTTTCCCCGATCTGAAACAGGGATCGCCCGTCCGCCGGGGCGCCCCCACCCCCTCGTGAAACTGCCCCGGCAAACGCGGCACCTTACCGCCCTCGTGCGTGGCTTGTACGCGCGCGGGCGGCTCATTGTTCCCGATGTGACCGAGGCGACATCAAGGTAGGGGTAGCAGCCCGTGGATCATCGTCGCCGCGCCGGGAACATTCCCTCTTTCCGCAGGCTTGGCGCACAGACGCTAACCTCACCGCATACCTCGTCCGGTACCGGACGGCGGTCGATCGAGCTGACCCCGGGAGCCAGTTCCATGAGCTTTGCCCGCGTCCGAGCACTCGTCGTGGTCGGCGTGCTCGCCGTGGCCGCGGTGGTCTTCGTCGTCGTGGCCCTGGTCCGCGACACGCAGGGCGACGCGGTCGCCGGCGGCGGCTGTCCCGACGGTTCCCCGGTGGCGAACCTTACGCTGCCGGACGATCCCGAGCAGGTGACCGTGAAGATCTACAACGGCACCAATACCGCCGGCAAGGCCGACGCCGTCTCCAACGAGTTCAAGAACCGGCGGTTCCGCACCGAGAAGCCGGCCGAGAACAAGAAGAAGGTCGACGGCGTCGCGGTCATGCGGTACGGCCCGGAGGCGGTCGGCTCGGCGTGGCTGCTGCGGGCGTACTTCCTGGACGAGGCCACCCCGCAGTACGACCCCAAGCGCAAGGGCAAGATCGTGGACATCGTCATCGGCAGCCGCTTCGCGCAGCTCGCCACGACCACCGAGGTCAACCAGTCGCTGGCCGCGCAGGGCGAGCCCGAGCTGCCGCCGGGCGCCTGCGTGGGGCCGGCCAAGAAGGACTCCTGACGGCCCGCGCCTAGGGGCCACCGGCGGCGGCCAGTTCCACGAGGGCGTCGTGCAGCGCGGTGAAGATCGCCGGCGGGGCGGCGACGAGCATGTCCGTCCCGGCCGGCAGGCCCTCCAGCCCGGACACCAGCAGGCCCGCCTCGGTGGCCACCAGGCCGCCGGCGGCGTGGTCCCACGGGTTGAGCCCCTTCTCGAAGTAGGCGTCCACGCTGCCCTCGGCCGCCATGCACAGGTCCAGCGAGGCGGCACCGAAGCGCCGGATGTCGCGGACCCGGGTCAGCAGGGCGGCCACCACCGCGCCCTGGTGCGCGCGCCGGGCCTGGTCGTAGCCGAAGCCGGTGGCGAGCAGCGTCTGGTCGAGGGTGGTCCGGGCCGAGCCGGACAGCCGGCGCCCGGCGCGCCAGGCGCCCCCGCCGAGCGTCGCCGTCCACTCGTCGCCGGTCGCCGGGTTGTGCACGACTCCGGCGACCACGACCCCGTCCACCTCGGCGGCGAGCGACACGGCGTACTGCGGCAGGCCGTAGAGGTAATTCACGGTGCCGTCGATGGGGTCCAGGATCCACCGTACGGGCCCGGTGGCCGCTGCCGCCGAGTCTCCGTACTCCTCGCCCAGCACGCCGTCTCCGGGCCGCTCAGCGGCCAGCGCGGCGACGACCTGTCGCTCGACGGCCCGGTCGGCCGCCGTCACGACGTCGGTGTCGGTGCTCTTGGTCCGCACGTCGGTGATCGCCTCGGCCCGCATCCGCAGGGCGGTCGCCGCGGCCTCCCGGGCGATCCGTACGGCGATCTCGAGCAACTTCTCCGGCGTCGATGTCCCCGGTACAACAGCCACTGGTGACCGTCCTTTCAGCCGTTGTCATTCTCCCGCCGGGCGGCTCCGGGGGCCTCGGTACCCCCCTCCGGACACCCCTCGGCATGCCGGTGGCGTGCTGCGGCGGGAGGATCTAGCCGGACGGCGCTACAATTCACCCCTGCCCACGCTTCACGGACAGCCGCCAGCGGGCCCGTCCGCGTCCCGAGGGCTCCCACACCACACCGGCCAGCCTCGTTCCGCCGCGCGCTGCGCTGGGTTCATGGCCGTGTTTCATCGCCCTCCGGAAGGTCATTCGTGACAGAAGCCCACCAGACCGGTGCCGACGTTCGCTCTCTCACCGAGGCCCTGATCGCCCACGCGCAGGGTGCGGGCGGGCAGATCACGTCAGCCGAGGTCGTGCAGACGGTTGAGTCCGCCGACGTCACGCCGGCCCAGGCCAAGAAGATCCTCCGCGCCCTCGTGGACGCGGGAGTCACCGTGGTCGTCGACGGCTCGGCGAGCACCCGCCGCCGGGTCTCCGCCGCCCGCGCGGCGACCCCCGCCTCCAAGGCCACGACCGCCAAGGCGACCCGTGCCCCGGCGAAGAAGGCCGCGCCCGCCCCCAAACAGGCCGGCACCGAGGACGCCGCGGGAGCGACGTCCCCGGCCGCCAGGAAGGCCGCACCCGCCAAGAAGGCCGCCGCCGCGCCGCGCAAGGCGGCTCCCGGCGCCAAGGCCACCCCCGCCAAAGCCGCGAAGCCCGGCGAGGCTCCCGGCGAGGGCGAGGAGATCGATCCCGAGGCGCTCGCCGCCGAGATCGAGGACGTCGTCGTGGAGGAGCCGGCCGCCCTGGTCCAGGCCGCCGCCACCGACGCGGCCGCGACGGCGACCGACGGCGACTTCGAGTGGGACGACGAGGAGTCCGAGGCGCTCAAGCAGGCGCGCCGCGACGCCGAGCTGACCGCGTCCGCCGACTCGGTCCGCGCCTACCTGAAGCAGATCGGCAAGGTTCCCCTGCTCAACGCGGAGCAGGAGGTCGAGCTCGCCAAGCGCATCGAGGCGGGCCTGTATGCCGCCGAGCGGCTGCGCGCCTGCGACGACGGCGAGGAGAAGCTCGAACGCAACTTCGAGCGGGACCTGCGCTGGATCGGCCGCGACGGCGAGCGGGCCAAGAACCACCTGCTCGAGGCAAACCTGCGGCTCGTGGTCTCGCTGGCCAAGCGCTACACCGGTCGCGGCATGGCGTTCCTGGACCTGATCCAGGAAGGCAACCTCGGCCTGATCCGCGCCGTCGAGAAATTCGACTACACCAAGGGCTACAAGTTCTCCACCTACGCCACCTGGTGGATCCGCCAGGCCATCACCCGCGCCATGGCCGACCAGGCCCGCACCATCCGCATCCCGGTGCACATGGTGGAGGTCATCAACAAGCTCGGCCGCATACAGCGTGAGCTGCTCCAGGACCTGGGCCGCGAGCCCACTCCGGAAGAGCTTGCCAAGGAGATGGACATCACCCCGGAGAAGGTGCTGGAGATCCAGCAGTACGCCCGGGAGCCCATCTCGCTCGACCAGACCATCGGCGACGAGGGCGACAGCCAGCTCGGCGACTTCATCGAGGACTCCGAGGCGGTCGTCGCGGTCGACGCGGTGTCGTTCTCGCTGCTGCAGGATCAGCTGCAGCAGGTCCTGCAGACGCTGTCCGAGCGCGAGGCCGGCGTGGTGCGGCTGCGGTTCGGCCTGACCGACGGTCAGCCGCGCACCCTGGACGAGATCGGCCAGGTCTACGGGGTCACCCGCGAGCGCATCCGCCAGATCGAGTCGAAGACGATGTCGAAATTGCGACACCCGTCCCGGTCCCAGGTCCTCCGGGACTACCTGGACTAAGACGATCTCCACAGGCACGGACAGCTTGATCATGACGGGATCGACCCCGTTCAGTCAACAATCCGTGCCTGTTTGGTCACCACCCGTACATCATTCGATGGTGATCGGACCGTAGTGCAGAAGTGATCGTTGACGTGGCACCCTTGGTGCACGGCACACTAGCCGGACCACATGTGACTTGGGTCCCCCCGGGCCACAGTGGGAAGGCTGGTAGGGCCAAGGGTGTTGCACCATGGGTGAGCAGTAGCCGAGGAACATGTTCATCGGTGACGACCAGAGGAGGAAGGCGATGACCCCGACTCTCACGCCGCCGGCGGGAACGGTGGCCGGACCAGCAGCCGATGAACGGTGCGACCGCTGCAATGCAGCCGGAAAGCTCCGTTTGACCCTGGCTGGTGGCAGCGAGCTGGTGTTCTGCGGACACCACGCCAACAGGTATGCCGAGGACCTGGTGAAGATCACGGTCCAGTACAAGGCGGACCCCGAGTTTTCTTGGCGCGGCGCAGACATGATGTCTAACTCCAACTAACCCCCGAAAGCATCAAGGGGCGCCCCGGCGGGGCGCCCCTTTTTATGCTCTCCGTCAGAGGGTTTGGATGGTGGCGATCCGCTCCTCGAGCTGCTCGATGGTCGCCTGAGCGCTCGGCGGGCCGCCGCACAGCCGGCGCAGCTCCGCGTGAATCTTGCCGTGCGGCAGGTTCGTGCGGTGATGATGCGCCGCCACCAGAGTGTTCAGCTGACGGCGAAGGCTGTTGCGCCGCTCGCCAGCACTCAGGGTCACCACCGGCTCACGCTGAGCCGGAACCGGCTCAGCGGCCTTCTGCCGCTTCTGGGCGGCGATCTGCTTACTCTGCCGCTGATTGAGCAGTACGGAGACCTGGTCGGGCGTCAGGAGGCCCGGAAGGCCCAGGTATTCCTCCTCCTCGGGCGTGCCGGTGCGGGCCCCGGTGCCGAACGAGGCGCCGTCGTAGATCACCTGGTCGAGCTCGGCCGTCGCCGACAGGGCCTCGAACCGCTTCTCCAGGTCGCCCTCGGCGTCCTCCGCCCGCTGGGCTCGTTCCAGCAGGTCGTCGTCCAGACCGTCCGGGTCCTTCGGGGCGCCCAGGATGTGGTCGCGTTCCGCCTCCATGTCGCTGGCCAGGCCCAGCAGGTGCGGCACGCTCGGCAGGAAGACCGTCGCGGTCTCGCCGGTGCGGCGGGCGCGGACGAAGCGGCCGATCGCCTGGGCGAAGTAGAGCGGGGTCGAGGCGCTTGTCGCGTACACGCCGACGGCCAGGCGGGGGATGTCGACGCCCTCCGACACCATCCGGACCGCGACCATCCAGCGCTCCTCGGAGAGCGCGAACGAGGCGATCCGGGACGAAGCGCCCTGGTCGTCGGAGAGGACCACGACCGCCGGCTGGCCGGCGATCTCGCCCAACAGCTTCGCGTACGCCCGGGCGGTCTGCTGGTCGCTCGCGATGACCAGGCCGCCGGCGTCGGTCATGCCGTGCTCGCGCAGCCTGGACAGCCGCGCGTCCGCCGCCCGCAGCACCTGGGGCATCCAGTCGCCGCGGTGGTCCAGCGCGGTCCGCCAGGCCTGCGCCACCAGGTCCTTGGTCATCGGCTCGCCCAGCCGGGCCGCCAGCTCGTCACCGGCGCTGGTGCGCCACCGGGTCTCGCCCGAATAGGCCAGGAAGATGACCGGCCGCACGACGCCCTCGCGCAGCGCGTCGGAATAGCCGTAGACCGAGTCGGAGCGGGAGCGCTGCAGGCCGTTCTCGCCGCGCTCGTAGGTGACGAACGGGATCGGGTTGTCGTCGGAGCGGAACGGCGTCCCGGTGAGCATCAGCCGGCGCTCGGCCTCCTCGAAGGCCGACTTCACCCCGTCGCCCCAGGTGCGGGAGTCGCCGGCGTGGTGGATCTCGTCCAGGATGACCATCGTCGAGCGGGTCATGGTGCGCCGCCGGTGCACCGCGGGCGCCATGCCGACCTGCGCGTACGTCAGCACGGCACCGTGGAAGTCACGGGACGAGTGCACGTCCGCGTTGCGGAACGACGGGTCCAGCTGGATGCCCACCCGGGCCGCCGCGGACGCCCACTGGGTCTTCAGGTGCTCGGTCGGGCACACCACCGTGACCGCCTCGACGGTGCCGTCGGCGAGCAACTCGGCCGCGATCCGCAGGGCGAAGGTGGTCTTGCCCGCACCCGGCGTCGCGACCGCCATGAAGTCGGGGCTGCGCCTGCGCAGATATTCCACCAGCGCCTTGCGCTGCCAGGCCCGCAGCGGGGGGAAGGTCTCCAGGTTCGGCAGGGGCGGACTCAAGCTGCGACGATCCTCTCGACTCACACCACATTAAAAATGCCCCTGCGCAACCGGCCGCAGAGGCGAAACCCAGCATAGCGGCGGGCGCGCACCGCCGTGGTCACGGCACCGCGACGGGTGCCGACCAGCGCCGGTACAGCGCGAGCAGCCGTACCCCGGTGATCGCGGCCGCAGTGGCCGCCAGCGGGATCGGCCCGGCCAGCTCGAGCCGGCCCAGCAGGGTCACCACCCCCGCGCCGCCCAGCGCGACCACCGCATAGATGTCGCGCTGCAGCACCACCGGGATCTCCCCGGTCAGCAGGTCGCGGGCCAGCCCGCCGCCGATGCCGGTGAGCATGCCCACCAGGCAGGCGCCGACGGCCGGCACGCCGGCGTCCAGGGCCTTGAGCGTGCCGGCGACGGTGAACAGGCCCAGCCCGGCGCCGTCGAGCAGCAGCACGGTCCGCCGCAGGCGGTTGAGCTGCGGATGCAGGTAGAAGACCGCCACGGAGGCGCAGACGGCCGTGACGGCATAGCGCCAGTCGGAGAAGGCGAGCGGCGGCACCGCGCCGATCACGAGATCGCGCAGGATGCCGCCGCCGAGCGCCGCCACGAAGCCGACGAAGCCCACGCCGAACAGGTCCAGCCGCTTCGCGACGGCGGCGCTGGCGCCGGAGGCCGCGAAGACGGCCACTCCGATCAGGTCCGCGACCAGCAGGCTGTAACTGCCGGTCACGACGGCCGGCCGGAGGTCAGAGCTTCATCGACTCGTAGATCTCCTTGCACTGCGGGCACACCGGCGAGCCCGGCTTCGGTGACTTGGTGACCGGGAACTTCTCCCCACAGAGAGCCGTCACGAAGCTGCCCATCACGGCACTCTCCGCGATCTTCTCTTTGCGCACATAGTGGAACATCTCGGGACCGGTGTCGGCGTCCTTGGTCTCCGGACGCTCCAGGATCTGCGTGCTCACGGCATCTGCCCTTCATGAGTCTCATGACTGTGTGCTCAACGGCACAGCGCCGAGAAAACGACACTGTTGCCGGGCCCGCGTGCCCCCCGGTCACCGCGGAAGAAGCTCCAACCCACAAGTCTGACACCTCACGCCTGGTCGGTCCAACGACAACGGATCAGCAGGGCACCGTACCGTTGCCATCGTGACCGATTCCACGCGGCTGATGGGCCGCTATGCCATCCGCTACGGCGACCACGTGACCCGGGCGCGCCGCGACGGCCGCCCGGTGGTGGCGCTGGAGAGCACGATCGTCTCGCACGGCCTGCCCCGGCCCGACAACCTGCGGGTCGCCCGCGAGATCGAGCAGACCGTCCGCGACAACGGCGCCGTCCCGGCCACCATCGGGATGATCGGTGGCGAGCTCGTCGTCGGCCTCGAAGACCACCAGATCGAGCACCTGGCCGGCGCCGACGGCGTGGCCAAGCTCTCGGTCCGCGACCTGGCCGTGGCCGCCGCCACCGGCGCGGACGGGGCCACCACGGTCGCCGCCACCAGCGCGATCGCCGCGGCGGCCGGCATCGGCGTCTTCGCCACCGGCGGGCTCGGCGGCGTGCACCGCGAGGCGAACAGCACCTACGACGAGTCCAACGACCTGACCACGCTGGCGCGTACGCCGATCGTCGTGGTCTGCGCCGGGGTCAAGTCGATCCTCGACGTCGGCGCGACCCTGGAGCGCCTGGAGACGCTCGGTGTCTCCGTCGCCGGGTACGGCACCCACCGCTTCCCCGGCTTCTTCGTCACCGACGGCGGCTTCGACGTCGACTGGCGGCTGGACTCGCCGAAGCAGGTCGCCGACGTGATCGCCGCCCGCGCCGACCAGGGGGTCGGGGCCGGCGCGCTGGTGCTGGGCAACCCGCTGCCGGCCGACGAGCAGCTCGACCCGGCCCTGCACGACCGCACCCTGGCCGAGGGGCTCGAGCTGCTGGCCCGCGACGGCGTCACCGGCAAGGCCGTGACCCCGTTCCTGCTGGCGCACTTCCACAGCAGCACCGAGGGCCGGAGCCTGGCCGTCAACGTGCAGATCATCCTGCGCAACGCGGCCCTGGCCGCACGGATCGCGGCGGCCGCCACCCCGGCACCGGCGACGCTCGGCTTCGCGCTGCCGGCATGACCGACTGCACCGAGCGGCACCCGGCCGCACCGCGCCGCGACCTCGCAGGCGAGGGCCAGAAGGGCATGCCAAAGGCAGGCACAGCATGACCGACTGCGAGCGGGGCCTGGCGTGACGGTGCTGGTCGTTGGCGATCTGGTGACCGACGTGCTTGTCGCGCACGCCGGGCCGCTGGCCGTGGGCTCCGACACCGACGCGCGGATCTCGGTCGGCGGGGGCGGGCAGGCGGCCAACACGGCCGCCTGGCTCGCCCACGCCGGGGCCGGGGCGATCCTGGTCGCGGCGGTCGGCGACGACCACGCCGGCCGGGAACGGATCGCCGAGCTGGTCGCCGCCGGCGTGCGCTGCGCGGTGCGCGCGCATGCCGGGGTGCCGACCGGCAGCGTGGTCGTGCTCAGCACGGCCGGCGAGCGCACGATGATCACCGACCGCGGCGCGGCGCTGCTGCTGGACCCGGCGGATGTGACGGCCGCCGTCAAGGCCGCGCAGGGCGCCACCCACCTGCATCTCTCCGGCTATCCGCTGCTGCACACGGGGTCGCGGCCCGGCGGCCTGGCGGCGCTGGCGGCGGCCCGGGAGCGCGGCCTGACGACCAGCGTCGACGCGGCGTCCGCGGCACCGCTGACGCAGCTCGGCGCCCGCACCTTCCTCGGCCTGCTGCCCGGCATCGACCTGCTGCTGTGCAACGCCGACGAGGCGGCCGTGCTGGCGGGTGCGGGCTCCCCGGAGGCGCAGGCAGCCGCGCTGACCACGGTCGCCGGCAACGTCGTCGTCAAACGCGGTGCCGACGGTGCCGTCTGGGCATCCCGGGACGGGGTGTTGCGGTCGGTCGCGGGTGTGCGCGTACCGCCGCTTGATCCGACCGGTGCGGGTGACGCCTTCGCGGCCGGCCTGCTCACCGCCTGGTGTTCCGGTGCGGACCCGGCGGCCGCGCTCGCGGCCGGCGCCGCACTCGGCGCGGCGGCCGTGCAGACGATCGGCGCCCGGCCGCGGGGCTAGCCCCAACGGCCGCGGCTCAGGGCTCGACGTCGATGGTGCGTTGCTTGATGACCTCGGCCGCCTCCGGCTCGAGGACCCGCTGCTGGTGGACCGCCGGGGTCGCGGCCGGGTGCGCCCGGCTCTTCGGCGGGCGGTCGTTGGCGATCAGCACCGCGGCCCAGGGCAGCAAGATCATGCCGGCCGCGCACAGGATGAGCCACAGCGGGAGCAGCGGCGGGCGGACGCTGACCAGCACGGCGCCGATGATCAGGCACGCGGCGCGGGCGCTCATCATGGTCACGTAGCGGATCTGGCGGGAGCGGAGCTGATCGCTCTGGCTGCGAGCGGCGTTGGTGATCAACACCGGCTGCTTCTTCACCTTGGAACTCCGATCGACGAACCCATCCTCGCACCGCGACCGGCCCGCTAGCCACCGTCGACGCGGCCCGCACCGCGCTGAACGCTTCAGATACTCCCCTTTCGGCCGATCATGCAGATGTGCGGTGGCCGTCCTACGGACTCAACCGGCGGCGCTGGTCGGGCGTCGCCCTCGTCGTCGTGGTCGCCCTGCTCGGCTGCGTGACCACGGGCTTCGCCACGCGCAACGCGCGCAGCGCCGAGCAGCGCTACGCGGCGCAGCTCATGGACCGCTACACCAGCGACCTCAGCCGGGCGATCACCACCCAGATCCAACGGTACGGCGAAACTTTGGTGGACGTCTCCCTCGCCCTCGGCGCGCAGTCCGACCTGGCGGCCGGCGACTTCACCTGGATCACCAACAAGATCAGCAACCGCCACCTGCCCGGCGCGACCTCGCTGCGGTACGTGGTCTCCACCCCCGAGAGCGGCATCGCCGCGCTGCAGTCGTACTGGCGCACCCGCGGCTCACCGGGCCTGAAGCTGCAGCCGGCGGCCGTGACCGGCGAGGAGCACGCGTTCGCGGTGTTCACCCGCTCCTTCAACGGGGAGCCCGTGGTGGCCGGCACGGACCTCTCCGCCGACCCCGAGGCCGCCGAGACCCTGCGCGAGGCCTACGCCGCCGGCGGCCTGGCCGTCAGCCGGGCGTACGTGCTGCCGAAGGACAAGGAGTTGCCGGCGGCCGCGCAGCAGCTCTCGTTCGTGTTCGCGGTGCCGGTCTACCGCATCGGCGGCACCTTCCGCGGCTGGCTCATCATGGGCGTGCACGGCCAGGAGCTGCTCACCGCGACGCTGCGCACCCAGGCGCACGGTGCCGTGACCGTCGAGCTGGACGACCCCACCGACCCCGGCGCGCGGACCATCGCCACCTCCGGGCGCCCCGCGGCCGACTACTCCCCCGCCCTGGACCGGGTCGCCACCGCCGTCGCCGGGCGGCGCACCTGGGAACTCAAGGTGCACCCCACCGAGCGGCTGCTGCGCGAGACCGACCGCGGCATCGTGACGACCACGTTCGTGGTGGCGATGACGATCGCGCTGCTGCTGACCACGCTGGTCGCCCTGCTCACCGGCGCCCGCAACCGCGCGATGGGCAAGGTCGACACCGCCACGGCCGCCCTGCGCGGTGACATCGAGCGCCGGCAGAAGGTCGAGACCCGGCTGCGCGAACGCGAGCTCGAGCTGAAGCGGATGGCCCTGCACGACCCGCTGACCGGCCTGGCCAACCGGGCCGGCCTGGACGCGCGGCTCACCGAGACGGTCGGCGCGCACGCCGACGTCGCCGTGCTGCTCATCGACCTGGACGGCTTCAAGCTGGTCAACGACGTGCACGGGCACGCCGCCGGCGACGCCGTGCTGACCGAGTTCGCGCAGATCCTGCTGGCCGGGGTGCGCACCGGCGATCTGGCCGCCCGGATCGGCGGCGACGAGTTCGTGGTGCTGGTCACCGGCGTGCCGGACGCGGACCAGGCGGTCGCGGCGGCGCAGCGCATCCTCGCCGTGGCGGCCTCGACGCCGGTCCGCGTCGGCGAGGAGGTGCTGCCGGTCCGGGCCAGCATCGGGGTGGCGACCAGCCGGCCCGGCGACACTCCCAAGGAGCTGCTGCGCCGCGCCGACATCGCCATGTACCAGGCCAAGCACCTGGGCACGCACGGCGTCCAGCTGCACGACCCGTCGATGACCGACCGGCGGGCCGCCGACGCCCAGCTCGGCGAGGACCTCGCCGGCGCGCTGGAACGCGGCGAGCTGCACGTGCTCTACCAGCCGCTGGTCGACCTGACGGATTCCCGGATGGTCGGCGCCGAGGCCCTGGTCCGCTGGCACCACCCGCGGCTGGGCGTGGTGCCGCCGGCCCAGTTCATCCCGATCGCCGAGCGCAGCGGCACGATCACCGAGATCGGCCTGTTCGTGCTGGAGACGGCCTGCCTGCAGGGCGCCGAGTGGAACAACTGCTACGTCAGCGTGAACCTCTCACCCCGGCAGCTGCAGGAACAGACGCTGGTGGCGGACGTGCTCGACGTGCTGGCGCGTACCGGGCTGGCGCCGGAGCGGCTGGTCCTGGAGGTCACCGAGTCGGCGCTGGTGGACGAGAGCGCGGGCATCGCCAAGCTGCGCGCGTTCCGCGACCACGGCATCCACGTGGCGATCGACGACTTCGGCACGGGCTATTCGTCGCTGCACTACCTGACCCGGCTGCCGGTCGACATCCTGAAGATCGACCGCAGCTTCGTGGCCGAGCTGAACGGCACGCCGGAGGGCTCGGGCATCACCGAGGCGATCCTGCGGCTGAGCCAGGTGCTGCACCTGACCACGGTCGCCGAGGGCATCGAAACGGCGGAGCAGGCGGCGGAGCTGCAACTGCTGGGCTGCGGCATCGGCCAGGGCTACCTGTTCGCCCGGCCGCTGTCCCCGGCGGAGCTGAACGAGCTGCTGGTCAGCCCTTCGCGGCAGCCTTCATCTCCTTCTTGAAGGCGCGCACCTTGCCCAGCGAATCGGCGTCGACGATGTCGGCGACCGAGCGGTGCGAGCCCTCCTCGCCGTAAGCGCCGGCGGCCTCGCGCCAGCCGGGCGGCCGCACGCCGTACTGCTTCCCCAGCAGGGCGGCGAAGATCTGCGACTTCTGCTTGCCGAAGCCGGGCAGGGCGGCGATCCGCTTGACCAGCTCGGTGCCGTCGGCGGCGTCGCGCCACAGCCCGGCGGCATCCCCGTCGTAGGTCCCGGCGAGGACCCGGCAGACCTCCTGCACCCGGCCGGCCATGGCCTTCGGAAACCGGTGCAGAGCGGGCGGCGTGGCGAAGATGGCGACGAGTTCCTCGGGATCGAACCCGGCGAGCTCCTCGACGGTGGGGGCGTGACCGAGACGCTGCGCGAGCACCCACGGCGAGCTGAACGCCTTCTCCAGCGGAATCTGCTGGTCCAGCACCATGCCGAGCGTCAGCGCCAACGGGTCCCGGTTGAGGAGGTCGTTGGCTTCCGGGGCGATCGGGAGAGCGATGGACATGGCCTCATCCTGTTCTGAGCCGTACGAAAGCTTGCCCCCACCGACCCTAGGCGATCGGTTGTGGGACGTCGCCCCGCCTGCTAACTTCTAGGTTGTCTAGACGACCTGGAGGACGCGGTGCCGAACCTGCCGCTGTACGTGCGGATCGAGCGGGCGTTACGGGCCCGGCTCGCCGCCGCCCGGCCCGGTGATCTCGTGCCCGCCGAGACCGCCCTCGCCGAGGAGTTCGGCGTCGCGCGGATGACCGTGCGGGCCGCCCTCAACGCGCTCGAGGCCGACGGGCTGGTCGAGCGCATCCAGGGCCGCGGCACGTTCGTCCGGCAGCGGCCGACGCCGCGCGCCGCCGGCACGCTGATGAGCTTCCACGACCAGATCCGCAGCTGGGGCCGCACCCCGTCGTCCCGGCTGGTCGAGGCCGAGGTCCGGGCGGCGACCGCCGAGGAGGCGGCCGCGCTGCAGCTCACGGCCGCGGCTCCCACCCTGGTCTCGATCGTCCGGGTACGGCTGGCCGACGACGTCCCGCTGGCGGTCGAGTACGCCTGCTTCCCGCCCCACCTGAGCACCCTGCTGGACGCCGACCTGGAGGCCGGTTCGCTGCACCGCGCCCTGCACGAGCGCGGGCTGCGTCCCACGCTCGGCTCGTCGACGCTGACCGCCCAGCCCGCCGGCCCGGACGGCCCGCGCCTGCAGGTCAGTGACGCCGAGCCGCTGCTGGTGGAGAGCCGCGTGATCGTCGACCAGCACGCCGCGCCCCTGGAATACAGCGTGAGCCGGTACGTCGGCTCCCGTTACTCGCTGCGCGTCACCTTCGACGTGCAGCCGCCCCGAGAAGGAGATGCCCCGTGATGCCCTCCGTCGAGCAGGTCGCCTCGATGATCGACCACTCCCTGCTGCGGCCCGAGCTGACCGCCGACGAGGTCCGGCTGGGCTGCGCGGTGGCCGCCCAGCGCCGCACCGCGTCGGTCTGCGTCCGTCCCGGCGACGTGGCGCTCGCCGCCGCGGCCCTGGCCGGCACCGGCGTGCTGGTCGGCACCGTGGTCGGCTTCCCACACGGCAGCACCACGACGGCGCTCAAGGTCGCCGAGACCCGGGCGCTGGTGGCGGCCGGCGCCAACGAGATCGACATGGTGCTCGCCATCGGGCGGCTGCGCGCCGGGGACGCGGGCTACGTGCACGACGACATCGCCGAGGTCGTGGCGGCGGCGCACGGTCGCTGCGTGAAGGTCATCCTGGAGAACGCGTACCTGACCGACGAGCAGAAGGTCACCGGCTGCCGGCTCGCCGAGCGGGCGGGCGCGCGGTTCGTCAAGACGAGCACCGGGTTCGCACCGAGCGGCGCGACCCCGGCCGACATCCGGCTGATGCGGGCGGCGGTGTCCGGGGAGGTCAGCGTCAAGGCCTCCGGCGGGGTGCGCACGCTGGACACCCTGCTCGAACTGGCCGCCGCCGGCGCGACCCGGTTCGGTGCCACGGCGACCGAGGCGATCCTGGACGACCTGGCCGCCCGCCACCGCGGTGAGCCGGCCCGGGTGGCGAGCCCGGTGGCCGCCGGCTCCTACTGACCCCGGTGACCGGATATCTTCGGCCGGTGACCGGACCCCTGCTCGCCGCCGGCCGGGAGGCCGATGTGTACGCGCTGGACGACCGGCGCGTCCTGCGCCGCTACCGGCGGAACGTCGACGTCACCGCCGAGGCGGCCGCCATGCGATACCTCGGCGGCCTGCTCCACCGGAGCCGGCAGCTCGACACGCTGACCGCGGCCGAGATCGGGCTGATCGGCACGGCGGCGGGGAGGATCCGGGCATGCGCGCGTTGATCCAGACCGTCAGCCGGGCCAGCGTCACAGTGGACGACGAGGTCGTCGGCAAGATCTCCGACGGGCTGCTGGTCCTGCTCGGCGTCACCCACGACGACACCGCGGTGATCGCCACCAACCTGGCCCGCAAGGTGCATGAGCTGCGCATCCTCGACGGTGACGCGTCGGCCGCCGACACCGGGGCCCCGCTGCTGGTGGTCAGCCAGTTCACCCTCTACGGCGACGCCCGCAAGGGCCGCCGGCCGACCTGGTCCGCCGCCGCCCCGGCCGAGGTGGCGGAGCCGCTGGTCAGCGCCTTCGTCGCGGCGCTGCGCGAGCGGGGCGCGCCGGTAGAGACCGGCCGGTTCCGGGCACACATGCTCGTGGAGAGCGTGAACGTGGGCCCGCGAACCGTCTGGCTGGAGGTCTAGAAGCCGGTCTAGAAAAACCCGCGGCGCTGGGCGGACTGCTGCAGCCAGCCGTTGAGCTGCGCGGCCCAGTCGACCCCGTCGACCGAGCGGTAGTCGACGTCGAAGCGGCCGAACGCGTCGTGGCCCTCGGTGAACAGCCCGCCGCGCTTGTCCACCTCCAGGACCACCTGCAGGTTGTGCGGGGTCGGGACGAAGGTGACCTCGAGCTGGGTGATGCCGCTCGCGTACTGCGGCGGCGGGTAGAACTCGATCTCCTGATAGAACGGCAGTGTCTGCTGCACGCCGTAGACCCGGCCGCGTTCCACGTCGGCGCGGCTGAAGCGGAAGCCGAGCCGCAGGAAGGCGTCCAGGATCCGTTCCTGGGCCGGCAGCGGGTGCACGGCCACCGCGTCCAGGTCGCCCTTGTCGACCGCCCGGGCCACTTCGAGTTCGGTACGCAGGCCCATGGTCATGCCGTGCAGGTGCTGGCCGTACACCTCGGTGATCGGCGTCTCCCACGGCACGTCGAAGCGGAACGGGATGTCGTGGCGGGCGCCGGCGTCCAGCTTGAACGAGCCGGTCAGCCGCTGCCGGTGGAACTCCTGGTCGGTGTTGTACTCGCTGTCGCCGCTCTCCACCTCGACCCGGGTCATCAGCCCGACAGCGACGTACTCGATGTCGACGGCGTGGTCGCCGCCCATGACGTGCACCTGTCCCTCCAGAAAGCCCCCGGGACGGCAATTGGGGTTGGCGAGCACCGTTTCCACGGACGGGCCCCCGACACCCATCGCCTGCATCATGCGCTTGAAGACCACGAACTTTCCCTCCTCGTTGCGGACCCTGCCGCCGATTATCGACCGCCCGCGCGACTTATTCGACCGCCTCCGGGACATTCGAAATTGCGTCACTCTCCGTAAATGTCCCACCAATCCGGGCACGCTGTCGGGTTGGCGACCTCAGGGTTCTCCCCGATTCATGCCACCTGGACGCTTGCCTCACCTCCGCTTAACGCGCCTGCCGCCAAGCTAGTGATCACCGGCACGAATGCGGCTGGGAATGCACGACTCGGTGAACGCGGGGAGGGGACTGAAAGGTGGTCCTGCAGATGAAGGCGACGGAGTCCACGGCGGCGGTTGCTGCTGAGAACATCATGACTGACGGTGTCGAGCCCTTGGCGGACTTGGACGCGATCGACGAGCGCGGCGTATCGGCCGACCTCGTCCGGGCGTACCTGAACGGCATCGGCCGCACGCGTCTGCTCACCGCGGTCGAGGAGGTGACTCTCTCCAAGCGGATCGAGGCCGGCCTCTACGCGGAGGAGAAGCTCCCCGCGGCGGGCGACGACCTGGCGCCACTCCTGCACATCATCATCGGCGAGGGCCGTGCCGCCAAGAACCACCTGCTCGAGGCGAACCTGCGGCTCGTGGTCAGCATCGCGAAGCGCTACACCGGTCGCGGCATGGCGTTCCTGGACCTGATCCAGGAAGGCAACCTCGGCCTGATCCGCGCCGTCGAGAAATTCGACTACACCAAGGGCTACAAGTTCTCCACCTACGCCACCTGGTGGATCCGCCAGGCCATCACCCGCGCCATGGCCGACCAGGCCCGCACCATCCGCATCCCGGTGCACATGGTCGAGCAGGTCAACCGCATGGTCCGGGCCCGCCGCGACCTCGCCAGCACGCTGGGCCGCGAGCCCGCCGTCGCCGAGATCGCCAAGGCCATGGGCGTGCCGGAGTTCCAGGTCATCGAGCTCATCTCGTACGACCGGGAGCCGGTCAGCCTGGACCAGGCCGTCGGCGAGGACGGCGAGAGCGCACTGGGCGACTTCGTCGCCGCGGTCGACCCGCGCGGCGAGCCCGGCGACAGCGTGGGCCGCAGCGAACTGCGCGGCGAGGTCGAGATCGTGCTCTCCACGCTCTCCGAGCGGGAGTCGGCGGTGATCCGGCTGCGCTTCGGCCTGGATGACGGCCGCCAGCGCACGCTCGACGAGGTCGGCCGCGAGTTCGGCCTGAGCCGCGAGCGGATCCGCCAGATCGAGAAGGTCACGATGTCCAAGCTGCGGGACCCGCAGCGGGCCTCGCGCCTAGAGGCCTACGCCAGCTGACGTCCTGAAATGAACACGCGGCCCCCGCTCAGCTGAGCGGGGGCCGCGTCCTTGTTTCCGTCGGCTAGGCGCTGTGCAGGCGGCGGGGGCCGGTGTCCGGGCGGATGCCGGCCTCGCCGGTCTCCACCGACGCGTGCAGCACCGTGATGCCGTCCGGGCGGGCCAGCACCGGATTCAGCGACAGGGCGCGGACCCGCGGATGCTCGTCCGCCAGGCGGCCCACCCGGAGCAGCAGGTCGATCAGCCCGTCCCGGTCGACCGGGGCCGAGCCGCGGTAGCCGTGCAGCAGGGGCGCCGCCCGGGGCTCATCGACCAGCGCGGCTGCGGCCCGGTCGGTCAGCGGCGCCGCCCGCCAGGCCAGGTCGCCCAGCAACTCGCTCGCCACCCCGCCGAGGCCGAAGCCGACCACCGGGCCGAACGCCGGGTCCTCGACCACCTCGATCGTGCACGCCACCCCCGGCGGCACCATGGACTGCACCAGCACCCGCGGGCCGAACGCCGACTCCAGCTCGCGGTAGGCCGCGCGCAGATCCTCCTCGTCGGCCAGCGCCAGCCGCACCGCGCCCAGGTCGATGCGATGCCGGAGCGCGCCACCGGCGGCCTTCAACGCCACCGGGTAGCCGAGCGCCCCGGCGGCGGCCAGCGCCTCCTCCACGGTGGTGGCGGAGCCGGACGGCTCGACGGTGATGCCGTACGCGGCGAGCAGGTCGGCCGGCTCGCGCTCGACCTCGGCGGCGGACGGGTCCACTCCGGACAGCGTGGGCAGGACGCCGGCCGGCTGGCGGAGCCAGTCGGCGTACCCGGCGACGCGGCCCAGGGCCCGGACGGCCTCCTCCACCGACGGGTAGGCCGGGACCCGGGGCGGCAACCTGCCCAGCAGGAACGTCGCCACCGTCGGCTTCTCGCCGGCCAGCGCGACGCTGCCGAGCGCCGCCGTGAAGTCGGCGTCCTCGTCCGGGAGCTGGCCGGGCAGCGGCGGCGCGAAGACCACCACCAGGGCATCGGCCCGGTCGTCGACGGCGGCGTCGGCCAGGGCGTCGGCGAACTCGTGCGCGCCCGCCTGCGGGCTGATGTCGGAGGGATAGCCCTCGGCGACAGTGAGACCGTTGGCCCGGCAGGCGGCCACCGCCAGGCCGGACAGCGCCGACGAGTTGCCCACGATCGCGATCCGGCGGCCGGCCGGCAGCGGCTGGTGGGCGAGCAGCAGGCCGACGTCGAACAACTCGGCGACGGTGTCCACCCGGATCACACCCGAGCGGGCGAACAGCGCGGTGACCGCGCGGGTGTCCGGGCCGGGCAGGTCGCCGGCGAGCCCGGCCGGCCGGGTCGCGGACGCCACCGCGACGACGGGCTTGATCCGGCTCATCCGCCGGGCCAGCCGGGCGAACTTGCGGGGGTTGCCGAACGTCTCCAGGTAGAGCAGGACCGCGTCGGTGCCGGGATCGTCCTGCCAGTACTGCAGCAGGTCGTTGCCCGAGACGTCCGCGCGGTTGCCGGCCGACACGAAGCTGGACAGCCCGAGCCCCCGCCGTTCCGCCTCGGCCAGCAGCGCCACCCCGAGCGCACCGGACTGGCTGAAGAAGCCCACCCGCCCGGCGGCCGGCAGTCGCGGCGCGAGCGTGGCGTTGAGCCGTACCGTCGGGTCGGTGTTGGCGATCCCCAGACAGTTCGGGCCGACCACGCGCAGGCCCGCCGCGTGGGCCGCGTCGATCAGCGCGCGCTGCGCGAGCGCGCCCGGCGCCCCGGCCTCGGCGAAGCCGGCGGAGACGACCACGAGACCACCCGCGCCGGCCGCGGCCGCGTCGGCCACGGCGTCCGCGACCCCTTCCGGCGGTACGGCGATCAGCGCCAGATCGACCTCAGCCCGGGCGTCCACCGCCGAGGTGTACGCGGGCAGTCCCGCCACCCGTTCCGCGCTGCGGTGCACGGGCACGATGGTGCCGGTGTAACCGCCGTCACGCAGATGGCCCAGGATCGCCGCGCCAACGCCCTGGCCACTGGCGCTGGCGCCGTACACCGCGACGGCGCGCGGATGCAGCAGCCGCGCGATGGACCGCGACTCGGTGCGCTGCTCGCGGCTTTCCTGCACCTCGCGGGACTTCTCGGTGGGTGCGATCGGGAAGCCCAGGTGCACGACGCCGTCGGCATACTTGCGGTGGACCTGGTAGCCGAAGTCGCTGAAGACCCGCAGCATGCCGCTGTTCTCCGGCAGGACCTCGGCGACGAAGCGGGTGATGCCGTTCTCCCGGGCCGCGTCGGCGAGGTGTTCGAGCAGCACCGAGCCGATCCCCCGGCCCTGGTGCGCGTCCTCGACCACGAAGGCGACCTCGGCCTCCTCGGACTCCGGGCCGAGCCGCTCGTAGCGGCCGACCGCCATGATCCGCGCACCGCTGACGATGACGAAGGCCTCGCGGTCGTGGTGGTCGACGTTGACGAAGCGGGCGAGATCCCGCTCCGGGATGCGCGGATAGGGCGAGAAGTAGCGGAGATAGCGGGTGCGCTCGCTCATCCGGGAGTGCAGCTCCACTATGGCCGGCGCGTCCTCGGGGTGGATGGGGCGCAGGTGCACCGCGCTGCCATCGGATAGCAGGACATCGGCGTCTCTAGTCACCGCGATCGCCTCTCAATCCCGGCTGTCGTGCGGGTCCAGGCCGTGCAGGGGGAAGACCGCCATCCGGGTCGCCATGATCGCCTTGTCGACCGGGTCCGGGGTGGTGCCCGGCTCCCAGCGCTCGACCGGCGGCGGCGTGCCGTCGGTCAGGGTGGCCGGCACGTCGCAGCCGGGCCGGCGGTCGGCGGCGAGCCTGCGCCAGGCCGGCGGGGTGGCCGTGCCGGGATCCAGCGCCGCGCCGGTGGCCACCGCGAGCAGGTGCGTCCAGGCCCGCGGCACGACCTCGACCAGCGCGTATCCGCCGCCGCCGGTCGCCACCCAGCGGCCGTCGCAGAGCTCGTCGGCCAGGGCCCGGAGCGCGATGTAGGCGGCGCGCTGGCCGTCGACCGACAACCGCAGGTCGGCGAGCGGGTCGAGGCGGTGCGCGTCGGCACCGCACTGGGTGACGAGGATCTGCGGCGAGAACGCCCGCAGCACCGACGGCACGACCGCCTGGAACGCGCGCAGCCAGCCGGCGTCCCCGGTGCCGGGTGGCAGCGCCACGTTGACCGACGTGCCCTCGGCGCCCGGGCCACCCGATTCGTCGGGGAAGCCGGTGCCCGGGAACAGCGCCAGCGGCGTCTCGTGCAGGCTCACGGTGAGCACCCGGGGATCGTCGTAGAAGGCCGCCTGCACCCCGTCGCCGTGGTGCACGTCGATATCGACGTACGCGACGCGCTCCGCACCCAGGTCGAGCAGCCGCGCGATGGCGACCGCCGGGTCGTTGTAGACGCAGAAGCCGGACGCCCGCGCCGCCATCGCGTGGTGCAGCCCGCCGGAGACGTTGACCGCCCTGGTCACCGCGCCGCTCCAGACGGCCTCGGCCGCGGCGAGGGTGGCGCCGCAGATCCGGGCGCTGGCCTCGTGCATGCCGTCGAAGACCGGGTTGTCCGGGGTGTTGAGCCCCCAACCGCGGAAGAACGGGTCGTGCGGGGCCTGCCGCACCGCCTCCAGGTAGTCAGGCCGGTGCACGCGGGTCAGCGCCGCGTCGTCGGCCGGCTTCGGCACGATCAGCCGCACGCCCGGGCGGTCGAGCACGCCCAGCTCGCGGGCGAGCGCCATGGTGAGCTCCACCCGCACCGGATTCAACGGGTGGTCACCCATGTCGTACGCGAGCAGCGCCTCGTCCCAAACCACAGCCGTCAGCTCCGCCATGGGCATCATGCTGCCACGCCGGCGGGAACAACCGGCGGGGCGCCGACGCTGCACTTCAACAGCGGATCCCCGGGTCCGGTAGGGTCCACCTGACCCACCTCGTCGGCATGAAGTCAGCCCCGGCTGCGAGGTAATATCGCTGCTGGGAGGGCCGCACCTTGAATGATCTCGTGGACACCACGGAGATGTACCTGCGCACCATCCTCGAGTTGGAGGAGGAGGGCGTTCCGCCCCTCCGCGCACGCATCGCCGAACGCCTACACCAGAGCGGTCCGACCGTCAGCCAGACCGTCGCCCGGATGGAGCGCGACGGCCTGCTCACCGTTGAGAACGACCGGCACCTGCTGCTGACCGAGGAGGGCCGGGTGGCCGCCGTGGCGGTCATGCGCAAGCACCGGCTCGCCGAGCTCCTGCTGGTCAACGTCATCGGCATGCCCTACGAGGAGGCCCACGAGGAGGCCTGCCGGTGGGAGCACGTGATGAGCGACTCGGTCGAGCGCAAGGTCTATGAGCTGCTCAACAAGCCGACCCGCTCGCCGTACGGCAACCCGATCCCCGGCCTCGAGGTGCTCGGCCTGCCGTCCGACGGGCTGCAGGGCGACAGCTCGACGGTGATCAATGCGGGCGAGCGCAACCTGGCGTTCCCGGGCCTGAGCGGCAGCGTGGTGGTGCGGCGGATCTGCGAGAGCGTGCAGACCAACGCGGGTGTGCTGCGTCAGCTGCACGCGGCCGGCATCGACCCGGGCGCGACCGTGACCGTGGCGCAGGAGCGCGACGGCGTGACGATCGACCGCTCCGGCGACAAGATCCGGCTGCCGCGCGAGGTGGCCTCCCGGGTGTTCGTCGACGCCCGCTGACGGCGACGGAGCCGATGGTCACCCGCCGGTGGTGTCCAACGCCTTCGCGAGGTCGAGCAGCTTGGACGAGAGATCGTCGACAGCGCCGCTTTTCGCATCTTTCGGAAATGTGAAGCGCAACGTCTGCAGCTGCTCGGCCTCACTGAGCCAGCCGATCTCCACGGTCGGACCGTGCTTGCCGGCGGCCTTGGTCACCAGCCGGTAGCCCGCCTTGCCGAGGCCCTTGACCTTGGTGGCCTTCTTGGGCATGAGCTCCTTGGTGAACAGTGTGGCGTCGGCCTTGGTGCTCTCCACCACCGAGAGGGCGAGATCCGGCCAGTCGGCGGTCTCGGTCTGCACCACGCAGGTGGAGGTGTCATCGATCTGGTCGGAGGCGGCGACGGTGAAGCTGACGCCGATCTTCTGCTCGATGAACGCGTAGTCCCAGAGGATGCAGGCGCCGCCGGCCGAGGCGGCGGGCAGCTGCACGACGGGCACGGGAGGCAGGGCGTCGGCCTCAGCCTTCTGCTCCGTGCAGCCCGCCATGGCGAGCAGCGCGGCTGCGGCGCCGAGGGCGATGAGACGCGAACGCACGAATGTCCTCCCGACTAATTCGGGGCACACCGTACTGTGCCTGGGCCTGCCGGCTCAAGTAACGACTTCGCCTGGGTTCGCGCCGCGGGTGGGCGTGGGTTTCGGCCGGGGGCGGCGTGGGTTTCGGGCCACGGGTGGGCATCGGCTTTCCGCCGCGGGTCGGGTTATGCGCTGCCGACGTATGGGCAGTGCCGGCAGCCTCGGGTGCAGCAGGTGCCGCGTCCGGCGAGGAAGCCCGCGGTCAGCACGAACAGTCCGGTCTCCGGATCGAGATACCCGGCCTGCCCCTCGGCGAGGGCAGCGGCATGGGCGGCGAGGATCTCGGCACGGCGGGGATGAGCGGGAGCGAGCCGGCTGGGATGCGGCTCGGTGAGCGCACGCTTGTCCACCACCCGACCCTAGCGACTTGACACTCGGCGTCAAGTAGCGCGAGCATGGGCCGCATGCCGTCGAAGACCGCGCTGGTCGAGCAGATCGTCCGGCTGCTCGACATCCGCCTGCTGGACCCGCTGGAGGTCCTGCTGGAGGGTGACGACGCGGTGGACGCGCTGCGCCGGCTGCTCCGACTCCGCGCCGGGCAATGGGCCGACCAGATGCACGACGGCGACGACATCGCCGCCGCAAGCGCCGCCATCCGGCTGATCGCCATGCTGTACCCGGACGACCGGGCGTTCGACCCCCCGGTCGACTGGTGGCGCACGCCGCTCGGCGGGGTGGTCGCGCGGCGGGTCGGCCATCCAGCCGCGGAGTCGGTCTCGTACGCCACTGCCGGCGCGATGCTCGGCATCACCCGCCAGGGCGTGCACGACCTGGTCCGCCGGGGGCGGCTTCCCCGGCACCCGGACGGCGGGGTCCCGTCGGCGGCCATCCGCGACCGCCTCCGTGGCAGCGCATCATGAGCGGCGCCCGCAGTGGCCTCGGTGGCCTCGGTGGCCGATTTCCGGCCCTGACCACTGACACTGCTCTGGCGGTTCGCGGTCCCGGGTCACACCTCGACGCCAGATCGAGGCCGCCTCGATCGCCGGTCCCCGCACCCTCCGACGTCGCTTTGCTCTGCTTCCCCATCGGAAACACCCTCAGCCGACCCCGGCAAAACAGAACCCCACCCCCAACCTCGCTTTGCACTGCTTCCCCATCGGAAACACCCCCTCAGCCGACCCCCGGCAAGCAGACGTTTCCCATGGGGAAGCAGAGCAAAGCGCTACCGGACGCGGCGACATCGCCGCCGGCTTTGACTGCTGACCGCTGACCACTGAGTGCTGGGAGAGATGTTGTGATCAACGACCGACTGGTCGACGCCGGGGCGCTGCCGATCGCCGTCCGTGACTTTGGTGGGGAGCAGCCGCCGCTGCTGTTGCTGCACGGCGCCGGTGGCAACCTCGCCACGCTGACCACGCTGGCCCGGGCGCTGCGGCCCCGGCACCGGGTCATCACCCTGGATCTGCGCGGGCACGGGCGCTCCGGCGACGGCCCTTGGTCCTGGGACGCGGCGCTCGGCGACCTCGCCGCGGTGACCGTTCAGCTGGAACTGGACCGGCCCGCGGTGGCCGGGCATTCGCTCGGCGGGATGCTCGCCGTGCTGTGGGGTCAGCGGCACCCGGAGACGCCCGGCGTGATCAGCCTGGACGGCAACCCGCCGCCGACCCGGCCCGGGCAACTGCCCGGCCTCGACGAGGAGAAGGCGGCGGGTGAGCTGGCTCGGCTCGCGTCCATCTTCGACAAGATGCACGCCGGGATGGGCCGCACGATCCCCGCGGAGGAACTGCCCGACCTGGTGGAGCGCCAGCAGATGGCGGCCCGGGACATGGGCGCGAACGAGAAGGTGTGGATCGAGGGCTTCCGGCGCAACCTGGTGCACAAGGACGGTGAGACGACCATGCGGCCGTCCGCCGCCACGGCCGGCGAGCTTCGGACGCTGATGAACGACCTGGAGCTGGGCCCGGTGTACGCCGCGACGCCGGCACCCACGCTGGCGGTGCTGGCCACCCGCGACCTGCCGGAGCAGGAGCCGTTCGCGGAGCTGTACGCGGCGCACCGGCGCTATCTGGTGAACCAGGCCGCGGCGGCGGCCAAGGCCAACCCGCGGATGCGCTACCTGCAGCTCGAAGACACCTCGCACGCGATGGTGATCGAGCAGCCCGAGCTGCTGGCCTCCTTGATCGGCGACTTCCTCACCGACGGCCACTGACCCGCCCGCCCGGAGGCCGGGCCGGGCCGGGTTGGGTCGGGCCGGGCCGGGTTGGGTTGGGCCGGGTTGGGTTGGGTTGGGTCAGGCCTTGGGGGCGGTTTCGGGTTCCTTTGTTTCGCCCAGCAGGATGGGACGAGCCGCGCCCGAGGCCGCCAGGCCCAGGCCGATGGCCGCCACGACCACCAGCAGCGCGCGCAGCACCCCGAAGTGCTCGGCCAGCAAACCGATCAGCGGCGGTCCCGCCAGGAACGCGCCGTAGCCGATCGAGCCCGCCACCGACACCCGGATCGCCGCGCGCAGCGGGTCGTCCGCCGCCGCGCTCATGCCGACCGGGAAGCCCAGCGACGCGCCCGCGCCCCAGAGCAGGGCGCCCAGCAGCACCAGCGGCACGCCGATGCCGGAGACCACCAGCAGCAGGCCGATCAGTGCCGACAACGCCGTACCGCGCAGGACCCTGACCCGGCCCCAGCGCTCGATCGCGTTGCCGCCGAAGAGCCGGGCCAGCGTCATCGCCGTCACGAAGAAGCCGAAGCCGATCGCGCCGGTCGTCTCGCTGGCGTGGTAGCCGTCGACCAGGCCGATCGCCAGCCAGTCGTTGGCCGCGCCCTCGGTGAAGCCGAAGCCCAGCATGATCACGCCGATCAGCAGGGTGCGCGGCTCGCGCCAGGCGTCGCGGACCCGGCCGTTCGATCGCTGCTCCGCCGTCGCGGCGGTGTGCGGCAGGAACCGGCGGACGGTCAGGAGCATCACGGTCGCGCCCACGATCGCGGTGCAGAAGAGCTGCGTGGAGACGCTCACCCCGGCTGCTGCCGCGGCCGCGCTGACCCCCGCGCCACCCACGGTGCCGAGGCTGAAGCCGGCGTGGAAGCGGGGCATCAGGGTGCGGCCGAGGCGGCGCTCGACGTCCGCCCCCTCGACGTTCATGGCCACGTCCCAGGTGCTGTTGCCCATGCCGAGCAGGATCAGCCCGGCGCCGGCCAGCGGCACCGAGCCCAGCTCCGTGCCCGCGGCCATGGCGAGCAGCCCCAGCGCCACCGACATGCTGCCGAACAGCACCGCCCGGCCCGGGCCGGCGCGCTGCACCAGCGGGCCGGCGAGCGGGATCGCGGCGAGGGCCGCCCCGGAGAGGCAGAGCAGCAGCAGGCCCAGGCCGGCCGAGCTCAGGCCCAGATCCTCACGAACCGCGGGGATGCGGGCGAACCAGCCGGCGAAGGCGAGGCCGTTCATGCCGAAGGTGACGCCGACGGCGACCTTGGCGGTCTCCAGGCGGGGGCGGTCGGGGGCCTCAACAATCACACCCTCGAACTTAACCGTTAAAGTGGCGGGCGGGAACCCGGTTGATCAGTGATGACGGTCCCCTTGACCGCGCCCCGGGTAGCGCGCGGCGTAGTGGGTCGGCGACTCACCCACCATGGCGGTGAAGTCGCGGATGAAGTGCGCCTGGTCGGCGTAGCCCAGCTCACCGGCGAGCCGCACCCAGTCGATGTCCGCACCGGAGGCGAGCCGCTCGCTCACCTCGTGCAGCCGGTAGCGGCGGATCACCCACTTCGGGCCGAGACCGACGTACTCGGCGAACAGCCGCTGCAACCGGCGCACGCCGAGACCGGCCGACCGCGCGAGCGCGTCGACCCGGGTGAGCTGCGGCTCGGCCTGGATCCGCGCCACGATGGCCGCCGCCTGCTCGGCGAGCGGATCGGGCTCCGGCAGCCGGGCCCGCAGGAAGCTCTCGACCTGCCCCGCGATCGCCTGCGCCCGGTCCTCGAACGACCCGACCTCGCCCACCGGCCGGTCCGCGTCCGCACCCGCCGGTTTCGGACCACACGCACGCGTGCGGCCCGGCGATTCCGAAGCGTGCGACTCGGGTCGCGGCCTTGGGCCGGTGACCGAGGGCGGGCCAGGGCCGAAAACGGCCGCAGCAGCCAGCGAACGGCCAGTGACCGAGGGCAGGCCGGCGCCGAAATCGGCCGCGGCGGCCAGCGAATGGCCAGTGACCGAGGGCAGGCCGGCGCCGAAGACGGCCGCGGCGGCCAGCGAGCGGCCGGTGATCGTCGAGATGCTCGCGCCCAGGAACGGCCGGAAGCAGCCCGGCCGGAACGTCACCCCGAAGACCTGGTCGCGGCCCGCCAGCACCCGGACGACATGCCGGCGCTCCGGGCCGCGGACGACCGCGTCGCCGTCCCGGAAGGTCAACTGCACATTCGGGTACGGGACGATCTTCTGCCGGTACGGCTCCTGCCCGCGCAGGTCCCACTCGGCGGCCCAGTACCCGGACACGAAGGGTGCCAGTTCCGCGCTCGGGGCGCCGTACCAGTGGCTTTGGAAGGTGGCCCACGCGCCGCGCAGCTCGCGCGCGTCTCTGACCATGACCGCAGCCTAGCGTCGCGTTTTTTCAAGACGGCGGCGCTAGCGCCGCCTATCGTCGGCGGTCATGCAGGAACACGAACTCATCGCCGTGGCCGCTCCCCCGACCCTCGCGGTCATCCGGGCCATCCGGGCCGACCAGCTCGGCGCTTCGACGCCGTGCGCGGAGTACGACGTGCGGGGCCTGATCGACCACATGCTGCACTGGGGGCCCAGCCTGGCCCGCGCCAGCCGGCACTCCGACGGCGAGGCGCAGCCGGGCGGCGATCCGCTGGAGCGGCAGATCGACCAGCTCGTCGCGGCCTGGTCGGTGCCCGCCGCGTGGCAGGGCGTGACGTCGATGGGCGGGCCGCACGAGCTGCCGGCCCGCATGATCGGCGCGATGGCGACCGGGGAGATCGTCGTGCACGGCTGGGACCTGGCCCGGGCCACCGGACAGCAGGTCTCCTGGGCCGAGCCGCTGATCGAATTCCTCTACGACGAGGTGGCGAAGACGGCCGAGCTGGGGCGGGAGATGCGGGCCTACGGAGCGGAATTCCCGGTGCCGCGAACCGCGCCGGCGCTGGATCGGATGCTCGGCCTGACCGGCCGCGACCCACACTGGACGTCCTGAGTCAGCGCACCCGGGGATAGCCGTCCAGGACGTGTGCGTTGATCTGGCGTACCAGCTCACCCAGGTCGCCGATCTCGGTGACGGCGACGCCGGCCGCGCGCAACGTCTCCACGCCACGGCAGTCGGCGAAGATCAGCGGCTCCCGCAACGCGATGACCACCCGCCTGATGCCGGTGGCGAGGATCAGGTCCGTACACGTGCCGGGACGGGACTTGCGAGTCGTGCAGGGCTCCAGCGAGCTGTAGAGAGTGGCGCGGGAGAGGCCCGGCAGCGGCTGGGTCATCAGGGCGGCTTCCTCGGCGTGCAGGTGCGGGTCGGTCTCGCCCGTGTAACCGGCCGCCAGCTGGGTGCCGTCGGGGCCGACCACGATCGCCCCGACCGCGTAGTGGGTCCGGGCCGGCGCCGAACGGCGGGACAGCTCGATCGCCGCGGTCAGCCACCGGCGATCGTCCTGGGTGGTGCTCGTCATGCTGCACCGTACCGAGCGGCTCCGGCAGGCGGGCTGCGAGCCCCTCTCGTCCATCTCACCGGCCGGAGCCGGCGATCACACGTGAATTCGAGCGAAGGGCGGTTCCGGTTGATGCCGGAACCGCCCTTCGTATGCTCACCGGAGATGCGGGTGATTCCCGGGAATCAGCTGCAGCCTGAGGTCGAGCCGCAGCCTTCGCAGACGTAGCAGCTGCCGGCCGGGCGCATCTTCGTGCCGCAGGTGAAGCAGAGCGGTGCGTCCGCCGAGGTGCCCAGCACGACCTCGAGCAGCTCCGTCGAGGAGCCGACCGCGGCCGGCGCGCTCTTCTCGGCTTCGGCCGCCGGGGCCGTCGCCGTCGGGGACGACGCGGCACCGACCGGCGCGGAGACCGGTGCGGACGCCGCCATGCCGGCGAGGTCCACGCCGGCCGCCTCGGCGGCGGCCTCGGCCTGGATCTGGGCCGCGCGCTCCTTGGCGGTGAAGATGCCCAGCTCGGCGCGGGCGTCGTAGGACAGGAAGTCCAGCGCCAGGCGACGGAAGATGTAGTCCATCACCGAGGCCGCCATGCGCACGTCCGGGTCGTCGGTCATGCCGGCCGGCTCGAAGCGCATGTTGGTGAACTTGCTGACGAACGTCTCCAGCGGGACGCCGTACTGCAGCCCTATCGAGATCGCCACCGAGAAGGCGTCCATCACGCCGGCCAGGGTCGAGCCCTGCTTCGACATCTTCAGGAAGACCTCGCCGAGGCCGTCGTCCGGGTAGGACGACGCGGTGAGGTAACCCTCGGCGCCACCGACCGAGAAGGACACCGTCTCCGACGGGCGCTTCTTCGGCAGGCGCTTGCGGACGGGGCGGTACTCGATGACCTTCTCCACGACCGGCTCCACCACGGCGGCGGGCGTCTCGACGGCCACCTTCGGCTTCGCCGCCGACAGCGGCTGGCCGACCTTGCAGTTGTCGCGGTAGATGGCGAGGGCCTTCAGGCCGAGCTTCCAGCCCTGGAAGTGGACGTTCTCGATGTCCTCGACGGTGGCCGTCTCGGGCATGTTGATCGTCTTGGAGATCGCGCCGGAGATGAACGGCTGCACTGCTGCCATCATCCGCACGTGGCCCATCGGGGCGATGGATCGCTCACCCATGGCGCAGTCGAAGACCGGGTAGTGCTCCGGCTTGAGGCCGGGGGCGTCGACCACGATGCCGTGGTCGGCGATGTGCTCGACGATCGCCTCGACCTGCTCCTCGGGGTAACCGAGGCTGCGCAGCGCGCGCGGGACCGTCTGGTTGACGATCTGCATCGAGCCGCCGCCGACGAGCTTCTTGAACTTGACCAGGGCCAGGTCGGGCTCGACGCCGGTGGTGTCGCAGTCCATCATCAGGCCGATGGTGCCGGTCGGCGCGAGCACGGACGCCTGGGCGTTGCGCCAGCCGTTCTTCTCACCGATCTTGTTGCCCTGCTGCCACTGCTTGGTGGCCTCCCGGACGATCGCGGTGGCGACCGTGCCGGACGGGCGGATCTCGTCGTTGGCCGCGGCGTGCTTGCGCATGACGCGCTTGTGGGCGTCGGCGTTGCGGGCGTAGCCGTCGTATGCGCCGACGACGCCGGCGACCTCGGCCGAGCGGCGGTATGCCACGCCGGTCATCAGCGAGGTGATCGCCGCCGCGACGCTGCGGCCCGACTCGGAGTCGTACGGGTGGCCGGTCGCCATCAGCAGGGCGCCCAGGTTCGCGTACCCGATGCCGAGCTGGCGGTAGGCCCGCGTGGTCTCGCCGATCTTCTGGGTCGGGAAGTCGGCGAAGCTGATCGAGATGTCCATCGCGGTGATGACGAACTCGACGCTCTTGACGAACTTCTCGACCTCGAAGCCGCCGTCGGCCTTGAGGAACTTCATCAGGTTGAGCGAGGCCAGGTTGCAGGACGAGTCGTCCAGCGACATGTATTCCGAACACGGGTTGGACGCGGTGATGCGGCCGGTCTCCGGGTTGGTGTGCCAGTCGTTGATCGTGTCGTCGTACTGCAGACCGGGGTCGGCGCACTCCCAGGCGGCCTTGGCGATCTCGGTGAACAGCTTCTTGGCGTCGATCGTCTCGATGACCTCGCCGTGCAGCCGGCCGCGCAGGTCGAAGGTCGTGCCCTCCTCGACCGCGCGCATGAACTCGTCGCTGACGCGGACCGAGTTGTTGGCGTTCTGGTACTGCACCGAGACGATGTCGCTGCCGCCGAGGTCCATGTCGAACCCGGCGTCGCGCAGCGCCCGGATCTTGTCCTCCTCGCGGGCCTTGGTGGTGACGAACTCCACGATGTCGGGGTGGTCGACGTCGAGGATCACCATCTTGGCCGCGCGGCGGGTGGCGCCGCCGGACTTGATCGTGCCGGCGCTGGCGTCCGCGCCGCGCATGAAGCTGACCGGGCCGCTGGCCGTGCCGCCGGAGGAGAGCAGCTCCCGGGAGGAGCGGATGCGGGAGAGGTTGACACCGGAGCCGGAGCCGCCCTTGAAGATCAGCCCCTCCTCCTTGTACCAGTCCAGGATCGAGTCCATCGAGTCGTCCACGGACAGGATGAAGCAGGCGCTGACCTGCTGCGGCGAGGCCGTGCCGACGTTGAACCAGACCGGCGAGTTGAAGCTGAACACCTGGTGCAGCAGCATCCAGGTCAGCTCGTGGTCGAAGATCTCCGCGTCGCCGGGGTTGGCGAAGTAGCCGTGCTTCTCGCCCGCCTTGCGGTAGGTCTTGACGACCCGGTCGATCAGCTGCTTGAGCGACCACTCACGGGTGTCGGTGCCGACCGCTCCCCGGAAGTATTTGGTGGTGACGATGTTGGCCGCGTTGACGCTCCAGGCGGTGGGGTATTCCACGCCGCGCTGCTCGAAGTTGATCGAGCCGTCCCGCCAGTTCGTCATGACGACGTCGCGGCGCTCCCACTCGACCTCGTCGTACGGGTGGACGCCCTCGGTCGTCCAGACCCGCTCGATCCGCAGCCCCCCGACCGCGGCGCCCCCGTTGCTCGCGCGGCTGCGCTGCCTGCCTGCTGTCATGCCGTCACCGGCCATCTCGTGCTCCCCCTCGATAGACCGCGGCTTCCCCACCGCGATCTGGTTACCGACATTCGGGCACGGCTATCGCCATGCCAGGTCAAAAAGCTCTATTTGGTACGGGATTCCGCGAACTTGGCCGGGCGCCCGCCACTGGGTCGGGTGGGCACCGTGTGTCGCGCTCCCGCCGCCGCCTCGCGCAGCTCAGCGAGCTCGCGTTCGAAGTCCTCGAGCGAGTCGAAGGACTTGTAGACGCTCGCGAAGCGCAGATAGGCGACCTGATCCAGCTCCCGCAGCGGCGACAGGATGGCGAGGCCCACGTCGTGGCTGGGCACCTCGGCCGCACCCTTGGCCCGGACGGTCTCCTCGACCTTCTGCGCGAGCAGCGCGATCGAGTCCTCGTCGACGGGCCGGCCCTGACATGCCTTGCGGACGCCGCTCATGATCTTGGTGCGGCTGAAGGGCTCGGTGACGCCGTTGCGCTTCACGATCGCCAGCACGGCCTCCTCGACCGTGGTGAAGCGCTTGCCGCATTCCGGGCACGACCGGCGACGACGGATCAGCTGACCGTCGTCGGCCTCACGCGAGTCGACCACGCGCGAGTCGGCATGCCGGCAGTACGGACACCGCACCGAAATTCCCCCTGTCGCCGGGCGCTGCCACCCGGGCCATGGCGAGGAGCGAACCGTCGCCAAGGCACGCCGAAAGTCAGCCCCGAATGCGGAGGATCCCGCGCTGGGGCTGTGGACGAACCTGTGGATGACGGGGCTGCCCGACCCCAACCTGTGGATGACTTACACCCTTGTAACTACTAGATGTTGGGGTTGACGTTATGCCGCTGCGGACGTCGATGCAAGTTCACCGGCGCGTCGGCGCGCCGTATTTTCTACCTCAACACGACGGGTGCCGCGCCGGTCACGGCCAGCACCGAAACATCATGATCAACGCAGTGGATCAACGCCCCCGGGGGACGACGAGAGTGTCACCGACGTGGATGGCGATGTCATCGCGGCCCAGACCGTTGAGCCGGCGGATCTCCGCGACGACGACGTGCGGGCTGCGACCCGGCGACGTGCGCGCGGCGATCGCCCACAGCGTGTCCGCCGGCTGGACCACGACCGTAGGCGGCGGGCCGGCGGGGGGATCGTCGGCCCGGGAGGCAGTGGTCCACAACACGGCGCTCGCCAAGGATGCGAGAAGGAACAAGAAGGTGAGCACGACGACGCGACCCCGCCGGGTCAACCGCAACGGGGCCGGCTGACCGGCCCGCCGCATACCAGTGATCACCACGGCATATTCCTTTCTCCGCATACGTCCCTCGGACAGGCGTTCGATAGAACGCCCGTACGACGGTCTATCAGAACAGGCGTACGGAAGTCGAGCACTTCCGGGCGACACGCCGCGAGAAAGTCGTACAGATGTTTGAATATGTCGTACGCCGCAGTTACGGTTCTCGGTCAAGAGGGGTCAGCCGGGCACAAGTCCATCCCCACGACGCAGGCCCGGCTCCGCGAGCGCACCACGTGCCGATGAGGCACTGGCCGACAGGAGGGCCAACATGTCGACCGACGACCGGACGAGCCGGCAGAACCAGCAGGACGCGAAGAGCGCGAAGCCCGAGGCCGCGAACACGAAGGCGGCCATGCGCAGGCGCACGCCGACCCGGGCCCGCAGCGGCGACGCGCCGCAGTTGCGCGCGGTGACGCCGGTGGTCAGCCAGTTCCCCGATCTGGTCACCAAGGATCTGACCGCGCGCCAGCGCCGGATCCTCGAGTTCATCCGCGACTGGGTGGAACGCTACGGCTACCCGCCGAGCGTCCGCGAAATCGGCGAGGCGGTCGGCCTGGTGTCGCCGTCCAGCGTGGCCTACCAGCTCAAGGAGCTGGAAAAGAAGGGCTTCCTGCGCCGCGACCCGAACAGGCCGCGCGCGGTCGACGTGCGGGCGCCCAGCGAGATGGTCGACGACGAGACCCTGCGCTCGGCCCGACCCACCCCGGCGTACGTGCCGCTGCTGGGCCGGATCGCCGCCGGTGGGCCGATCCTGGCCGAGCAGGCGGTGGAGGAGTTCTTCCCGCTGCCGCGCGAGCTGGTCGGCGAGGGCGACGTCTTCATGCTCGAGGTCAAGGGCGACTCGATGATCGACGCGGCGATCTGCAACGGCGACTGGGTCGTGGTCCGCCAGCAACCCACCGCGAACGTGGGCGACATCGTGGCCGCGATGATCGACGGCGAGGCGACGGTGAAGAGCTACCGGCAGCGCGACGGGCACGTGTGGCTCATGCCGGCCAACCCGGCCTTCGACCCGATCCCGGGCGACGACGCCACGGTGATGGGCCGCGTGGTCGCGGTGCTCCGCCGGGTCTGACCCAGGCCCCGAGCTGACCTGGGCCAGGCCACGGGCTCGGCCGGAACCAGGCCACTGGCTGACCTGGGCCAGGCCACGGGCTGGGCCGGGCCACGGGCCGGGCCACGGGCTGGGCCAGGCCGGGCTGGGCCACGGGCTCGGCCGGAAACCAGCAGGCCGGTGCTGCCACCGAGGTGGCGACACCGGCCTGGTAACCCGCTCAGCGTTGACTCAGCGGCCGCCCGTGGGGCGGCCATGGCCCGGGTTGTCGAAGCGACCGTCGCCTCGTCCTGGGGCACCGTTCAGGTTCGCGTAGTTGTTCATGCCGTTGGCCTGGCGTCCGCCGTCCGGGCGGGCCGGGCGCTGGCCGCCGCCCTGCTGTCCGCCACCCTGCCCGAGGAACCCGGTCGGGCGCGGTGGTCCCCCACCCTGCGGCCGGCCGGTCGGCGGCGGGGGCGGAGGCTGAGGCGGGGGCGAAGGTGGGGCGCCGTAGACACCGCCGCCGCCCTGGCCCGGACGTCCGCCGCCGGGCTGACCGCCCTGGGCCGGACGCGCAGGCGGCTGCACGGGACGCGCGGCGGGCTGACCACCCTGACCGGGACGACCGGGCTGGCCGGAAGGACCGGGCTGACCAGCAGGACCGGGACGACCGGGCTGGCCGGGACGGCCACCCTGACCCGGGCGGCCGGCAGGCTGACCACCCT